>CAWUWQ010000194.1:0-2961 GCA_963926065.1 uncultured Algoriphagus sp. | reverse complement strand
ATCCTTAAAATAAATAAAATCATTTATTGGTCTTGAATAAAGCTCTTCAAGACTATATCCCAAAACGTTTGAAACTGCCTTATTGACTTTTTTGAAATAACCATCGTATCCTGCGATACACAGCAAATCTGGCGTCAATTCAAAGAATCGTTCATATTCAAAAGGGTTCTGATTCATATGATAAGTGTTCCTGCTTGGGGTTTCTTAAAGATTTAGCACAGTTATTTTGCGAATAAAACAAATATTTCTGAATCAAAGTATTTTAATTCCCCAGCCTACAAATTCAATATCAAGATAATCTCCTGACTTGCTTTTTAATCTTGGATTAGTGAGTGCCTGAATCACATTGTATGGTACTGATTTGGTGGCCATGATAACAGGTTCCGCCTGAAGGCTTTTCTCAAAAATTATCAGAAAGTGAGGAAAATCAGAGGTAATTTTATTCACCAAACCTCATGCTGGTGACCACGCTCTTTAATAGAAGACTTTTAATTTTTTCTGAATTAACAAAAAAAATTACCTCAAAAGAGTCAATCCAATTCCTATCAGTGCAGGTAATGCCTGCACCCAAAAGATTTTTTTCGCTGGCAGTAAATGCTCCATAAACTCCTGCGACAAGAACACAACTTAGAAAAAATAAGGCAACTTGATCTGCCCATACCGGATCGGAAATCAAGAGAGACCAAATCAATCCTGCTACTAGGAATCCGTTGTAAAGCCCCTGATTAGCGGCGAGTGCCTTAGTTTTTGGAAATAGATCTGCTGGAAACTTTCTAAAAATACGTTTTCCTATAGTTTCCCATGCAAACATTTCGAAGTATAAAAAATACAAATGCAAACCTGCGACAAGTGTGATGATGATTTTTGAGGCCAGTTCCATGATTTTCAATTTTAATGATTTTACATTTTTAACAAGATTTCCCAGCTTGGGAGACTCCTTAACTTATCTTTGCTAGATGTCCGATATCCAGTTGCCAGCAGCTTTTGAAAGTCAAATGATTGATTTGCTTGGTGAAAAAGAGTTTGTGGAATTTAAAAAGGCGATCGATCTGCCTTCGAAAACTTCAGTTCGCTTCAACGAAGCCAAGCTTTCTGTAAAGGATTGGATCAAAACTCCCATCCCTTGGTCTGAAAATGGCTATTTTCTTGATAATAGACCTTCTTTTACCTTGGATCCTAGTATTCACGCAGGGGCATATTACGTACAGGAAGCGTCCTCGATGTTTATTGACCACATTTTAAAAAGTATTGGAATTCCCCAAGGAATATATTTGGATCTCGCAGCAGCTCCCGGTGGTAAAAGCACCTTGCTTTCATCGTATTTGGGTGAGGATGGGCTACTCGTAGCAAATGAAGTGATCCAATCACGCGCTCAGATTCTGAAAGAGAATATCGTAAAATGGGGCTTGGGGAATACCATTGTCACCAATAATGATCCAGAGCATTTTACTCCTTTAGAAGGGTTTTTTGATATGGTTTTAGTGGATGCTCCTTGCTCTGGAGAAGGGATGTTTCGCAAAGACCCCGAAGCCAGAAATGAGTGGTCTCTGGATCATGTGGCCCTTTGTGAATTGAGGCAAAAGCGGATCATGGACCAGGCGGGTTCATTAGTCAAGGGAGGAGGTTATTTGATCTATAGTACCTGCACCTTCAATGAGAAGGAGAATGAGGACATGATCCGGTTTTTAACTTCGGAGTTTTCCTACGAACCTGTTCGAATTGCACTTGATCCAGGCTGGAAAGTTCGAGAAACCGAAGTTGATTCGGATGGCAAGATTTTTTTCGGATATCGATTTTTCCCTCATCTGGTGAATGGAGAAGGATTTTTTATCACTGTTCTCCAGCGCTCCGAAGACGCCTATATTCAAGAGCCAAAGCGCGCCAAAGATTTCAAACATCTCTACCTGAAAGAAATTTGGGATCGTGATTCTGTGGAACTTGATCGTGAATTGGGTTTTGAGGAATCAGGAAAGTACTATACGCTTAATGATTCGTACTTCCGGATTTCTAAAGATTGGAATCTCCACTTTCAAAAGATTTCCCAGCATTTGAGTTTGAAATATTTTGGAGTGGAGTTGGGGAAAAAGCAAAAGACTAGTTGGATACCAAATCACGAGTGGGCTTTGTCTCTTCTTCCGAAAAATGATTTTCCCAAGCAGGAATTAACTGAGTCAGAGGCTGTGGAATTTCTTAGAAAAAATGATTTTGAGATCAAAGATTTACCTATAGGTTGGGTGCTAATGACTTATCAGAATCTCCCGCTAGGTTGGATCAAAAATCTTGGAAATAGAATCAATAACTACTACCCCAAGGAGTGGCGGATACGAATGTGAATTAACACTTCATTTCTGAAGGATCCTGTCGAGGATCAAAAATATCCGTTACCTAAATCACATCCTCTTTCACTTGATAAATAATCATCCTATTTTCCAAAACTATTTTTCTGTGATATGTTTTGAAAGAAATGAGAGTTAGTTCAATTTGCCCAATAAAGGATCTTTAGGCAATTGAAATTACTATGTAATTTGATGCATTTACTAGTTCATAAAGGAAAAAATATAACCGTCCTAGAAAGTGAATCCAAAGTAGCTTTGGTTATTAATACCTTCGCGATTTTAATTTTTCAAAAATTTGCCTTTTATCATTTTCAACTTCAATTAACTCACTTTTTCCCATGTTTTTCTTACTTAAACTGGCTACTTCCTTTACTCTGAGTTGAAACTTGAGAGTATTTCAAAATCAGTATTCGGATTCGACTTTCTAAAACGGGAAACTTTGCCTTCGGTAAATTCTCGAATGGTCCGAAGTAATTCTTCGCTTTCTATTCCATCAATAATATGATGGAACTCTGTTTTTTGCATTTCACTTTTGAAAGCTTAAGTCAAATCCTAACTTAAACTTATATTCTCATTATTTCTCTCCCTCCGTCCAGGTATACACCTCATCTTCAAGGTAATTAGG
>CAWUWQ010000193.1:0-9620 GCA_963926065.1 uncultured Algoriphagus sp. | reverse complement strand
CTCTTTCAACCCTAAATTCGAATGCTTTTGAGCAAGAGAATTTTAGTTCCAGAAATGTAAATCCTGATTATATAGCTAGATATCAAACCGAATCTACCGAAGGTGTTGATGAAGTAGTCTATTTTGATGAGGCAATTGATGAAAACGGAGAGTCGACTGGAAATATAGATGCTTACAATAATTTCAGAGTTTCAGGCTCTGGTAATAACTCCAATTTTAATTCCTCTTCTGCATTTAATATGGGTTTTGGAATGGGAATGGGCATGATGAGTCCTTATGGAATGGGTATGATGAGTCCCTATGGAATGGGTGGATTTTATGATCCTTTCTACAGTCCATGGGGTTTTAGACCAGGCTTCAATATGAGCATTGGAATTGGCTTCGGCTTTGGTAATTTCTACAATCCATTCTGGGGCCCTAATCTAGGTTTTGGTTTTGGTAATTCTATGTTTGGTGGCTACCCTGGATTTGGATATCCAGTTTATGGAGGAAGACCTATTTACGTATTGCCAGGAGGAGAATATGGCGATCGCAGAGTTGTGAGAGGAGCTAGACCAACTAGAGGTTCTTCTTTGGCAACTGCAGGAATGAATCCTTCAAACGCTGCAATTCAGCCTAGCACAGCAAGAGCTCAGGCTAGGCAAGATGTGTTCAATTCCAGATCCGGAGGAAGAAACAACGTAATCAATTCTGGAAACAATGCCAGAGTATCTACTCGAGACTTTAGTTCTTCTCAAAATGATTACTACTCGAACTCCAGATCGAGAAATACAATGAATCAATCTACAAGGAATTCAGCATCTCCAGCGATGAATCGTTCAGTAACTAGATCAGGTAGCGCAATGCCATCTGCTAGACCATCTGCGATTCCTTCAAACTCTCGCTCTTATTCAGGGACGTCTAGAGGTGACTACAGTAGATCTTCAAATTCTTACACTAACAGTAGAGCCGTAAGTCCTTCCTACAATAGAAGTACCAGCCCTACCCGAGGAGGTAATTCAGGATACACTAATGGAGGAACTAATTCAAGAACTTATACTACTCCGAGTAGATCTAATAACACACCATCTTACAGCACCCCTAGTAGAAGTAGTAGTGGGGGTGGAGTGAGCACTGGAGGTGGTGGTGCATCAAGAAGTAGCGGGAGCACAGGTGGAGCTAGTTCCGGAGGATCAAGAGGAGGAAGAGGGAACTAATCTGGTAAAATCAAGCTCCTTATGAAAAGGAAGAAAAGGGGGACTTAAAAATCCCCCTTTTTTTTATAAATTTTTTACCTATAACTTCTCATTATTCGTTATTAAAAACAAACTAAACACAATTTTAAATGAAGTCATCCTTTCTGGTATTATTCTTCCTTATTTCTATCACATCAAGCTTTTCCCAAAGCGGTTATTTTGAAGATGCTTACCGTTTCAGTCAAAACAAACCAGCTGGTTCTGCAAGGATTATGGGTATAGGCGGCACTCAATGGTCTCTGGGAGGTGATGTGTCGAATATTTCAGGAAATCCTGCTGGCTTAGGTTTTTTTCGGAGTTCTGAAGCGAGCATTACTTTAGGCGGTTCAGACTGGGGGGTTGAAACAAGTTTCTTAGGTCAGAATCGGAAATATAATACCTCTAATTTCTCCCTTCCAAATTTAAGCTTTGTGCTGAGTAGCAAAAAAGGACCTTTTAATAGAGGAGCTTTTAAAGGAGGAGGATTCGGAGTTAGTATTCAACGAATTGCAAACTTCAATACAGAGTATGGCTATTTCTCGGACCAATTGGGAGAAACCTCAATCATAGATTTTTATTTACAAGATTCTTTTGGAATTCCAGAAAATCAAATCGAATCTTTTGGGTTGACAGGCCTCGCCTACTCTACTTATCAAATTAATCCAATCGCTTTTGATGCAGATGGAAATGCTATAAATAATCCAGATACCTACGACTCATTTATTCTTGGACTTCCATTTCAAGATGAAACTATCACACAAGAAGGAACTGCTAACCAAATCACTTTCGCTTATGGAGCAAACTTCAATCACAAATTTTTTGTGGGTGGCTCCCTAGGGATCAGGTCACTAAATTTCAATTCCTTAAAAGTATATAATGAGGAATTTATTGATGAACCGTTAATAAACTCCTCGGTTCGTGAGAATCTATTAATAAATGGAAGTGGAATCAATGTAAATCTTGGACTGATCTACAAGCCTATTGAATATGTTAATCTTGGTTTCAACTTTCAAAGTCCAACCTGGTACACTTTGAATGAAGAATATGATGCTTCAATGTCAGCCAACTACAATAATTTTTATTTCGAACAAGAGGATGTTACACTTGGAAGTCTGCAAGAAGTGTCAGATGTTTTCATAAGTCGATACAACCTAAACACTCCACTTAAACTTGGTGTGGGAGCAACATTCTTTGCAGGAAAAAAGGGCTTTATATCAGCTGATTTGGATTGGGTAGATTTTTCCGCAGCCAGATTGAACTCAAATGACTTTAATGAAGGACCAGACAATGAAGCTATCCGAAGTACCTATACAAGCACTCTGAATTTCCGTCTAGGTGGTGAGGCCAAATTTGGTCAATTTAGCTTAAGGGGTGGTTATGGGTATTTTGGAGATCCGATAGCAAACTCAACCTACGATAGAAGTACGCAACAAATTTCTGGTGGTATTGGGTATAGAATTAAGAACTTTAAAATTGATTTGGCCATTGTAAATCAAAACTTTAACACCTTATACACGAGTTATCAAGTATTGGATAATACTGGAGGTAATATTGGACCAGTGACAGAAATCCAAAATTCAATTACTAGTGGATTCCTGACTCTCAGTCTTGGTTTTTAATCAGTCGAATCAATTCAGAAACTAATAACTCAGCGGAAAAATCTTCTCCACTGAGTTTTATTTTTGACTGATTGTAAAAATAATCTCGCTCTATTAACAAACTTTTTAATTTCAGTGTAACCTCACCTTGGTCCAATCCCGTGAACATCGGTCGATTCTGTAATCGTGACACCCCTAGCCTACCTGAAATCTCCTCTAATGGCACATCCAAATACACAGAAGTCGATTTATCGTTAATCAGATCCATATTATTATTAAAGCAAGGACATCCTCCTCCCGAAGCAAGAACATAGGATTCATCTCGATTCAAAACCCATTCAAGGGTCTCTGTTTCCAAATTCCGAAATTGCCCCTCACCATATTTTAGAAAAATATCAGGGATTTTCATTTGATTTCTTTCTTCAATCAATTGGTCTAAATCGTAGAAAGGGAAATTCAACACTGAACCCAAATACCTGCCAAAGGTACTTTTCCCAGAACCAGGCAAACCAACCAATACGACTTTTAACTGTTTGCTCATTTTATATACAGATCCAAAACTGCATTTGCATCCGGAGTATTATTGTGATGAAATTTAGCTAACACGACCCCATCCTTTAAAAACATCAATCCTGGATTAGCTCGAATAATTGTCTTGACGACTGTAGCATCGGCCTGAAGTCCCAATATATCCCATCCCCGGCTTTGCATAAATGCAGTAATCACTTCTTGGGAGGCAGCTGCCACAAAAACCGGCTCTATTGGAGAATTAGATAGATCATCAATTAATTGATCGATTTCAGTTAAGTGTGCTTCGCTCATTTTCCCCATATTACTTACCATAATCAAGGCTTTGTTACCTGTGAAAAGCTCCTCAGAATAATCCCCATTCTCATTCCAAACTGCAAAATCAGAAATCTTTGGAAGTGCATCAGGATTATTCAAATTCATTTCCACGAACTCCAAACTCTCGTCATTCGGATACTGGTCAAAGCTTAGAAGCTTACCATCTTTCTGCATTACATAGGTGTATTCTAAAGGAGAAGATGGAAGCATATTTTTAGGAATATTGACCCCTACCTTATATGCTCTGAAGTCTATGAAAGGTAAGTTTCGAATAGCCAGTACTGCCAAAACAAGCGATAGAACAGAAACTATTACCGTGAGAACATTTGCCCATTTAGGGGACTTTTTAGGAAGATCCAATTGGAATAAAAACAAAACGGAAATCAAAACCAAAAGGATCAAATCTTTATAGAAAGATTGCCAGGGTGTCAATTTGATTGCATCACCAAAACATCCACAATCAGTCACCTTGTTGAAATATGCAGAAAAGAAAGTCAAAAAGGTAAAAAACAAGATCATTAAAGCTAAAGCCCAAACTGTAAACCGGCTCTTCACTCCCAAAATCAGCATTACACCTAAGACCACTTCGACTACAACGAGAAATACAGCGAGTTCTAGCGAAAATGGCTCAAAATACCCGAAAAAGCCAGCGATATCATTTGAGAATACATCAAAGTACTCTTCCAACTTAATGGAAGTCCCCACTGGATCATTGACTTTAATTAATCCTGAGAATATAAATAAGCCACCTACTAAAATTCGGATGACCCAGAGAAATCCATCTTTAATCATGGTAACCTAGTTTAATTAGACAAAATACTGCGTAGTTGATCATATCCTGATAATTGGCTTCAATACCTTCTGACACTAAAGTATGCCCTTCGTTATCCTCTATTTGTTTCACACGAAGTAATTTCATCAAAACAATATCGGTCATCGAACTCACTCTCATCTCACGCCAAGCCTCGCCATAATCATGGTTTTTGTTTTCCAAAAGACTTCTAGTCTCATTTGCCCAGCGATCATATTGGGGCTCCAAATCTTCAAAAGGAATTTCCATTCGCTCATCTTTGCTAAAACTAATCTGGAGTAAGGCGATCAAACAGTAATTGATAATCCCTACAAATTCGTCAACGATGGGATCTTCTACTTTTTGACTCCCTTTTTCCTGAATGGATCGTATTCGTTGCGCCTTGATGAAAATTTGATCTGTGATAGATGAAAGTCTAAGAATTCTCCAAGCCGTGCCATAATCAATGGTTTTCTTTCGGAAAAGTTCTTTACATCGGCTGATAACTTGCTTATATTCGGTGCTCGTTTGATTCTCCAAAGTGATTTATTTTTATGATTTCCTTAAAGGACACTTTTATTGCCGAAGATAAATTATTTTCCCAAAAATATACATTTCAAATCAATGGGCGGTTGATTACTTGGGATAGACCTCAAGTAATGGGAATTGTCAATCTCACTCCTGACTCTTTTTACGAAGGGAGCCGAACAAATAACTCACTTGACCAAGCTAAAATCTTGATCGAAAAACATATTAAAGAAGGGGCTGACATCCTTGATCTAGGAGGCTATAGTTCTAGACCAGGAGCAGATGATGTAAGTTTAGCTGAGGAAGAGGACCGAGTTCTTCCCGTTCTAGAATGGCTTAGCCAGATACCTCAAGGATTTTTAATTTCGGTGGACACATTTCGCAGTCAAGTTGCCGAAAAATCGCTTGCTACTGGAGCACACATAATCAATGATATTTCAGCAGGAGAACTAGATTCTGAAATGCTGCCAATGATGGGTAAAAAAAATAATCTCTACATAGCTATGCATATGCGTGGAAATCCGAAAACTATGCAGCAAAGCACTGATTATCGGGATGTATTAGGAGAAATAATGTATTATTTTGCGAAAAAACAGGAGGAATTTAAAAAGTTTGGCATCAAAGATGTAATTATCGATCCTGGAATTGGTTTTGCAAAGACGATCCAACAAAATTTTTGGATATTACAGAATCTTCGTCAGTTTCGAACCTTTTCTTTCCCAATAATGGTTGGAGTATCAAGGAAATCAATGATTTATCGAACCTTAAAAATTGATGCCTCGGAAGCATTAAACGGAACTACTGCGCTACACATGCATGCACTTTCGCATGGCGCAAACATCCTCCGAGTTCATGACGTTAAAGAAGCAAAACAAACAGTTGAATTATATAATAACTTATACCCAAAATCTTGAGCTTACTTTTTAAAATTGGTTTCCTAGAAATCTCCATAGTGAATATGGTAGATATCGGCTTGGTAGCAGCACTGCTTTACCAAGTATATAAGCTTTTGAGGGGAAGTGTAGCAATTAAAATTTTTCTTGGATTTCTATCCATCTACTTAATTTATCTCCTAGTCCGTGCGCTGCAAATGGAATTGCTTTCCTCTATTTTGGGGCAATTTATGGGCGTCGGTGTGATCGCAGCTATAATTATTTTCGCACCTGAAATCCGGAAATTTCTTTTGATCATAGGACGATCCTCCTTTCTTTCTAGGGACAACATTTGGAAAGATTTGTTATTCTTCTGGAGAAAAAAAGATGGTAGAACATTCAATATTAGTCCCATTATAGATGCATCAAAAACATTAGCAGGAAGCAATACTGGTGCTTTGATTGTATTATCCAAAAGCACTGAATTAAAATTCTATGCAGAAAGTGGAGATATCCTAGATGCAGAACTTTCCAAACGATTGCTTATTTCCATTTTCAATAAATATAGCCCACTTCATGACGGTGCGGTAATCATTCATAATGGGAAGATCAAGGCTGCACGCTGTATTCTTCCTGTAACTGAGCGCGAAGTTCCAGCCCAATTCGGACTGCGCCACCGAGCTGCAATTGGAATGTCTGAAGCTACAGATGCAATCGTCTTAGTAGTATCTGAAGAGACCGGGCAACTTTCGATGACTAAAAATGGGAAAATCCTCCACAACATGTCCTTCCAAGAAATCAGAGACACTATCAACGAATTCTTGAATAATGAAGATGTAGATGATCGCTTTGAAGATATTCAGGAATACCAATTCCAAAAAAAGAGAAAACTGGCAATGACTAACAAAAACATATAATCTCTCATTTAAAACAAGAAAGCCAGCTAATGCTGGCTTTCTTGTTTTATTAAGCTTGAGCTAGATCACTCCAAGCTCTTTTCCAACTTCAATAAATGCAGCAATTGCTTGATCAAGATGAGCTTGTTCATGTCCTGCTGAGATCTGGACTCTGATTCTCGCTTGACCCTTAGGCACCACTGGATAATAAAAGCCAATCACATAAATTCCTTTTTCTAGAAGCTTTTCTGCCATTTTCTGAGAAAGAACTGCATCATACAGCATTACCGGTACAATTGGGTGAGTTCCAGATTTGATATCAAAACCAGCTGCATTCATTTTTTCTCTGAAGTATGTGGTATTGGACTCCAATTTATCCCGCAACTCAGTATTTTCAGAAAGTAAATCTAAGACAGCTATTGAAGCACCAGTAATAGAAGGTGCTAATGTATTTGAAAATAAATATGGTCTAGAACGTTGACGAAGCAGTGCGACAATTTCTTTTCTTCCTGAAGTAAATCCACCAGAAGCGCCACCAAGGGCTTTTCCTAATGTCCCAGTGATGATATCCAACTTACCCATCACTCCGCAATGCTCATGAACTCCTCTTCCAGTCTTCCCCATAAATCCTGTAGAATGACATTCATCGGACATCACTAATGCTCCATATTTCTCTGCCAAAGCCACTATTTTATCCAACTGAGCGATTGTGCCATCCATCGAAAATACACCGTCGGTGACGATCATCATTTCTTTAGCGCCAGCAGCCTTCGCCTCCTGAAGCTGCTTTTCCAAATCTTCCATATTGTTATGCTGATAGCGATAACGCATGGCCTTGCAAAGACGAACCCCATCGATGATTGAGGCATGGTTGAGCGCATCAGAGATAATCGCATCTTCTGGCCCTAGTATTGGCTCGAAAACTCCGCCATTGGCATCGAATGCTGCTGCATAAAGAATGGTATCTTCTGTGCCTAAGAATTCAGAAATCTTCTTTTCAAGCTCCTTATGAATATCTTGAGTCCCGCAAATAAATCGAACGGAGGACAATCCGAATCCATGAGAGTCTATAGCTGCTTTTGCAGCCTCCACCACCTTTGGGTGAGAAGAAAGCCCCAAGTAATTATTAGCACAGAAATTCAGTACTTTCTTACCCCCAGCAATGGTAATCTCTGCAGCTTGGGGCGAAGTGATAATCCGCTCGTTTTTAAATAAACCAGCAGCTTCTATTTCTTTTAATTCTTTCTCTAATTTGGGCTTTAATGAATCGTACATGAACGTTTGGTCTAAAATTAATACTGAAAATAGGGTTTTCGTTTGTCAAAAACCCCATGGAGAGAACTGTTTTTTCTTACTTTTGTGTTGGCAAACCCAAATATAAACAAAAACCCAAAGCAGTCCTTTGGGTAGTTTTTAAACCTTCTTCATGGAAAAAATTTTAGTCATCGGAGCCGCTGGTCAATTAGGCTCAGAATTAACCAAATCACTCAGTGATAACTTTGGACCTGAATCTGTTATCGCTACCGATTTGCAAGAGTCAGCAAGAATTAAGTTTGATTATTGCCGCTTTGAGGTCTTGGATGTGATGAACAAAGAAGGCCTGAGAAACTTGGTGAAAAATGAAAAAATAACTCAGATCTATCATTTGGCCGCTGTACTCTCTGCTACGGGTGAAAAAAATCCGATGTTTGCTTGGAATCTGAATATGGAAAGCTTGCTCCACGTATTGGAGTTGGCAAAGGAATTTAAATTAGATAAAGTTTATTGGCCTTCTTCGATTGCTGTTTTCGGGCCCAACACCCCAAAAATCAATACTCCTCAATATTGTGTAAAAGAGCCAAACACAGTTTATGGAATTAGTAAGCAAGCTGGAGAGCGCTGGTGCGAGTATTATTTTCAAAAATTTAATATCGACGTAAGAAGTCTTCGCTACCCAGGCTTGATTGGGTACAAATCACTGCCTGGCGGAGGAACTACTGACTATGCCGTTGACATCTATCATAAAGCAATCGCTGGTTCCAAATTCGACTGCTTTTTGAAATCAGACACTTCGCTTCCAATGATGTATATGCCTGATGCAATTAAGGCTACTTTGGACTTAATGAATGCCCCTCGGGAATCAGTGAAAATAAGGTCAAGCTATAATTTGGCAGCGATGAGTTTTACTCCCAAAGAGATTTACGAGAGTATACTTCCATATTACCCGAAATTTGAAATGGAATACCATCCTGATTTCAGACAGGCTATCGCTGACTCTTGGCCAGACAGCATCGATGATCAATGTGCAAGAAATGATTGGAACTGGAAACCAGGTTTTAGCCTAGAGGAGATGACCAAGGATATTTTGGAAAACCTCCCGAATTATAAATTCTAGATTATCCTCAATCTCACTAGTAGGTAAATTACAATTGTTGCGTCTGGCAATTCAATAACTAGTGGCAATAAGGTGTAAAATCACAATTCTGATTAGTTGCTAAATCCTGCCTTTGAGCAGGATTTTTTTTGCCCATTTCGACCAAACATCCTTTACTTTTTACTTTTAAGATAGATGCATTTTCAAAACCTTGATTATTTGGTTATTTTGAACCATATCTAGCTTTAAGTATGACAAGAAACCAAATTGCCGTATTTCTTTCTCTTTGTATTGGAATTGCCGTAATTCTGTTTTTCTGGAATAGTACGCCAGAAGTTGATTTCAGCACCCAAGTCAAGCCAATTTTAAACAAGCATTGCATTTCATGTCATGGTGGGGTAAAGAAAAATAGTGGTTTCTCGCTACTTTTTGAAGAAGAAGCTTTGGCTTCAACCAAATCAGGACATCCAGCTATTATCCCCGGAGATCCCAATGGAAGTGAATTAATCAAGCGCTTGACAGC
>CAWUWQ010000192.1:0-23169 GCA_963926065.1 uncultured Algoriphagus sp. | reverse complement strand
AATTCTGGATCTGGCCCTATTGTAATCCCCAACAACAAACTCAAAAAAGTCAGAAAAATTACTAAACTAAAAGGCTAAATAGTTATTTCTTTTAATTTTTCTCGCTCCATGCTTTGGGATGTTTTTTTAGTTCCAAAAATTAGAAGTATTATTAGGCTCAAATAAGTCAATTACTGCACTTAACCCAAATTAGCAGAGCTAGAGTATCCGATGGATTTAATCTTTAATCCTTTTTCCATTACACTGATTTTTTCAGGCCTCCTTGTGGGTTGCCTATCCTTAATTATCGCTTTCAAAATGGAAGATGGTGCGAAATGGGTGGCAATTACAATGATTTGCGGGGCAATTTGGGGGGTCTTTTACGGTTTGGAATTAAGTGCGACTGAATTAGAGACAATATTAATTTACATCTATATCGAGTATTTTGGGATCTCTTTTTTAGGTGCCTCTTGGTTAATTTTCGCTTTAAAGTACACTGAAATCGACCTTAATAAATACAAGGTTGGTATTTTTTTCATCTTGGTGATTCCTGCCTTGACTTTCATTTTTGTAATTACGAATGAATTTCATCACTTCCACTACATCTCTTATAAGCTTGTTTCAGTAGGTGGAATCATCGGTTTAAAAACAGAAGTAGGGCCATGGTATATAGTCCATGTGATTTATTCTTACATCGTATTTTTATTGGGGAATTTTATCATTTGGAAACGCTTTCGCTTTTCAGATCCACTTTTTAAGACTCAAACTAGATTAATATTTATTGCAGGGTTGTTTCCGATTGTTTTTAATGCATTGTATCAATTTGGAATTTATAAACCCTTTGAAATAATCGATTTGACGCCTTATGCGTTTTTGATTAGCTATATGGTCATTGGAATAGCGATCATCCGTTATCAATTATTTAGCATAAAGCCAATCGCTAAAAACATCATTTTTGAAGCAATTACTAAGGGAGTCTTGGTTTTGGACAATAGGCAAAGGATTGAGGATTTTAATCACATGATATTTGTTTTTTTTCCGAATCAAAAATCGATAAGCATTGGGACAAATGCCAAGTTGATATTTGAACCCTATCCCGATCTTCTGAATATTCTGGACAGTACTGAGAAACAAATTTTAGAAATCCGTTTAGACCAACAAGCAGACAGTAGGATAGCTTTTGTGGAAATCATACCACTTACAGACAAAGGAAGTATTCAGAAGGGAACAATTTTACTGTTTGAAGATATAACAGAAACCGTAAATACTAAGAACTTATTAATAGCTCAAAAAACAGAACTACAACAGCTTAACAATCTTAAAGACAAATATTTCAGTATTATTTCACATGATTTGAAGGGCCCGATATTCAGCGTAAAAGAACTGATAAACCTCACCCAAACTGGTCTAATCTCTAATGAAGAATTTATTGAATTACTCCCTGAAATATCTAAAAACATGGAGAATGTCGCCCAACTTCTTGAAAACCTACTTGCTTGGACAAGTTCACAGCTTCGAGGTGAGCAAGTGATTTTGGAAACGTTCGATATCAAAAAAGTTCTTACAAGACAAAAGCAAATACTTGGTCGTATCGCGGCCGAAAAAAATATTAATATAAATATAGATATCCCAGAAGAAGAATTTAGAGTCGCCGGAGATAAAAATATGGTGGACTTAATCATTCGAAATCTGATCAATAATGCATTGAAATTTTCCCGTCCTTCAAGCGAAATGGTAATCAGCGTTGAACTACAGGGTAACCTTACTAAGATCAGCATCAAAGATTTTGGAAGTGGAATTTCTGAAGAAAACCTGAAGAAAATCAACGATGGGATTTCATTCACAACTAAAGGTCAAAACAATGAGAATGGTACTGGGCTAGGACTGATTCTTGTCCGAGAATACATCAAGAAAAATTCAGGCAAGCTAGAAGTTGAATCTACTGCAGGTGTAGGCTCTAAATTCTCTATTTATCTACTTTCAGATATTTAACCTCTATTATTTTAGTTGAGAGAGGAAGTTTAAAGTATCCACACCGTCCGCATAGTCACTTAGTTCCGGTTGCTGTGCCGTGCCTAAAGGAATTGATCCTTTAAATCCCCCATCCTTTGACACTATACATTGGATTTTAGATGAGCTCTCCTCAATCAGTTCGTTCAAATGAGCATCATCTCTATAACACTCATAAAATAATACAGCTATCGGGGAAACTAGTGATGTAGATTCTTTTACGATCAAAAAACCATTATCTAGATGATCTTCCCTATTTACAAGTAGTATTGCTTTGTTGTAATCGTAGTTATTATTGTACTTATGATGTGAGGCAACAGAATTAAAAACCTCTATCGCACCTAAAAACTCTTGCAATTGAGCAGGATCTTTGATGTAAATTTTTGAGACATTTCGGCATCCTAGCCCATAATACTGGAAGATATCCTTGCCTAGTTTGAGGAAATCGGAAACTGTTTCTCCTCCTAATAAGACTCCTACCGATGTTCTATTTTGCCGGATGACATTTGGATACTTCCCAAAGTAATAATTGAAGTATCGGGCGGAATTATCACTTCCCGTTGCGATATAAGCATCTTTCCCCTTCAGCATTTCCTGAATTTCTATTCGCTCTTCAAATCGAGCATCTAATTCAATCAATTGCGAAATAACCCATCTCATCAAAACAGTATCAGAAGAGCTCAACTTTATGGAAGCAATATGACCTGCCAAAAGCACACACATCAAGTCGTGAAATCCAACAGCCGGAATATTTCCGGCCATCAAAACACCTACACGAAGATTAGATAACTCGTCAGATAAAAAATAAGATTCTATCCACTTATTGACTTTATTGGACTCCAGCATATGGCTAATACCTTGCAGCGCTTGAACCACTGACTCTTCAGTAAACCAATTATTACCATTTTTCGCTCGCCATTGAAGCTCATCAAGTATTTCTGGATTAAGTTCATTGACTCTATTACCTAGAGCGACAAAAGCCGAAATTCGTTCTTCTAATCTCATGGGGAAATGTTTTTCTGCAACAAATTTATCGTTTTTGGCTTCGAATACCTTATAATTCAATTAAATTAGTTAGTGCAACAACTTTTTTATTGCCTGTCAGTTTTATGGTTATTACTTTTGTAAATCAAACGATAAAGCTATGGCGATAATGATCACCGATGAATGCATCAATTGTGGTGCATGCGAACCTGAATGTCCGAACACAGCTATTTATGAAGGCGGAGTAGAATGGACTTGGGGCGGAGGAACAAATCTAAATGAAGTTGTACTACCTGATGGAAATGTAATTGACGGAAAGGAAAAACAAAAGCCTGTTTCTGACGAATTTTATTACATCGTGACGGATAAATGCACAGAATGTAATGGTTTTCATGAAGAACCTCAGTGTGCAGCAGTCTGCCCTGTTGACTGTTGCGTAGATGATCCAGATCATCGCGAATCAGAGGATGTACTACTGGCCAAAAAGGCCTATATGCACGGAGAATCTTAAAGGTAGCTAGTGCTGCCTTTTTTTTTACTCAATGCTGATATTTAGTCACTTATACCGGTTCAACTGCATTACATATAAAAAAAGAAGCGATTTAGGTTGAATTCTCTGATCGAATTGTTTTATCTTAGATGGTAATAATCTAACTCCGTACCCAAAAAATTAAATCACTGTGGAAGATAATAAAGGCTATGACAGAGAAGAGATCTTCTCAAAAAAAGTAAAAGCTGGAAAACGGACTTATTTTTTTGATGTTAAATCTACTCGAGCAAATGATTATTATTTGACGATAACTGAAAGTAAGCGAAAGCAAAATGGTGACAGTTTTACCTATGAAAAACATAAGATTTTTCTATACAAGGAGGACTTTTTCAAATTTGTAGAGGCACTGAATGAATCCGTAGATTATGTAAAGCAAGAACTTCTTCCTGATGTCGACTTCGATCAATTCGAAAAAGAAGATGAAAATGAAGAAGTAAAGAGTGATCTAAAATGGGAGTAAATTGGAATTATTCCAATAAGATCTATTTCCATTCAATAGAAGTAGTAAATTTAGAGGAGGCCTTTTGCCTCCTTTTACGTGTGTAAGCAATGCAGCGATTTTTCGGTTACCTGATATTATTCATAGTACTCTTCCTCCTGTTCGGCTGGTACTTTTCTAATATTACCTTCTACATAGTTGCCTCATTAATATTAGCAGCATTACTTCGCCCGCTCACCAATCGACTTCATGATTTTCATGTAATGGGGCAGCACATCCCTAGATGGGCAGCTATCCTTCTCTCCTATGGATCAATCGTCCTACTATTCGTTTCATTAAGTTTTCTTTTTTATCCTTTGATCAGTAATCAAATCGAAATTCTTAGCAGTCTCGATCTAGAAGGCATCTATGAAACTGTGAAACAACCAGTTTTGAAAATCGAAGAATTTTTGTTTAAATATGAGTTGATTGATAATAAGCCTGGCTTCCTATTCAATGAGATCAGAAATTCTATCATCAGCACAGTTAAAGATTTTGACTTTACAAGCTTTATTGGTGGAGTGATCAATACAACAAGTAGTTTATTTATTGGTCTCTTAGCCATAGCCTTCATTAGTTTCTTTTTGCTTTTAGAAAATGGCCTCTTGCGTAGAAACTTAATGAATTTAATTCCAAATCCATATTTCGAACTCTCAGTTGCAACTTTCACCAAAGTAGAGAAGCTATTATCGAATTACCTTTCTGGCCTTCTAATCCAGATGCTTACTATATTTTCTTTCGCTAGTCTTGGACTTAGCTTACTAGGTGTAGAATATTCTCTTACAATTGCACTTTTCGCAGCTGTAGCCAATCTGATACCCTATGCAGGACCGATTTTGGGAGCAGGTTTTGGAATTATTGTTGGGATTTCTACCGGAAACTTTGAAACCAATATTGAATTAAATTACCTGATTTTCAAAATCTTGTCAGTTTTTGCAGTAGTACAAGTAATTGATAACATCCTGGTACAACCATTGATTTTTTCAAAATCTGTAAAAGCCCATCCCCTTGAAATTTTTGTTGTTATCTTTGTTGGGGCAAAAATAGGCGGGATCGTCGGGATGATTTTTGCTATTCCTGTTTATACCATTTTTAGAGTCTCGATTATCGAATTCTTTAATGGGTATAAATCATATCGAATTTTTAAAACATAAATAAAAATAAATGGCCTTACAGTGTGGCATTGTTGGACTTCCAAATGTAGGAAAGTCCACGCTGTTCAACTCGCTTTCAAGCGCTAAAGCAGAAGCAGCTAATTTTCCTTTTTGTACTATCGAGCCAAATGTTGGCGTCGTAACCGTACCAGATTCCCGGCTTAAAATGCTCGAATCTCTAGTCAACCCTCAGCGAGTACTACCTACCGTGATTGAGTTTGTAGACATTGCAGGGCTGGTCAAAGGAGCAAGTAAAGGAGAAGGCTTGGGAAATAAATTTCTTGCAAACATCCGTGAAGTGGATGCTGTCGTTCATGTGATTCGTTGTTTTGAAGATGAAAACATTATACATGTGGCAGGAAGTATTGATCCTGTTTTCGATAAAGAAGTGATTGATAACGAGCTACAATTAAAAGATTTAGAGTCTGTTGAGAAGAAAATTCAAAAGTCCGAAAAGATCGCTAAGTCCGGTGATGCTAAAGCAAGGAAAGAGCTTGAAACTCTTTTAATCTTCAAATCCGCATTGACTGAAGGGAAAAACGCAAGATCTGTAGACATTGAGAAAGAAGACTTAGAAGCTGTAAGAGATTTACATTTATTGACGATTAAGCCAGTATTGTATGTGGCAAATGTGGACGAAGGAAGTCTTGCAGAAGGAAATAAATTTATAGATCAACTCAGAGAGGCTGTAAAAGATGAGAACGCGGAAGTAATCGTACTTTGTGCTGCAATAGAGGCCCAAATCGCTGAATTTGATGATCCAGAAGAGAAGGAAATGTTCCTTGGAGAATATGGACTGAAGGAGAGTGGAATGAACAAGTTGATTTCTGCTGCGTACTCCTTATTACATTTGATTACGTATTTCACAGCCGGTCCACAGGAAGTTAGGGCATGGACAATCAAAAAAGGTTGGAAAGCTCCACAAGCCGCTGGTGTGATTCATACTGATTTTGAGCGAGGCTTTATTAAGGCAGAGGTGATCAAATTACCCGACTACCAACAGTTCAAAACAGAAGCTGGATGTAGAGAAAATGGGAAAATTGCTATTGAAGGCAAAGAATATGTCGTAAAAGATGGAGATATCATGCATTTTAGGTTCAATGTTTAATCATTTCTAATAAAATTCACTAATTTTAAGATCTGTTAATTAATCACCCATTATTTACAGTTTTAAATATTTATTATCTCATTTATTTTTAATTTATCGTGAGAGTTAGACTTATATTTTCCTTAAAAAACAAAGGATCGTACTTACCATTTCATCATCAGTACATCCTCGCTCAATTCCTAAAAGGAGTTATTGTAAAAGGCGGTAGAGAAGAATTTTTCAACTACAACTACTTCAATTTTTCTGGACTGAAAGGCCAGACTAAAGTAAGTAGAAGTGGATTGCATTATTATTCAAGTTTAGTAACCCTAGTATTATCCTCTCAAAGTGAGGATTTTATGGATTACTTACTTGAACAAGTATTTGCGACCCCTAAGGTTGAATTAGGAAATCTCATACTAGTTCCTGAGTACACTGAGATCGAATCTGAGCCAACTTTGGAGCCTTCAAACAAATTTGTTTGTATTTCTCCTTTGGTATTAATCACTCCAGCTTTCAATGAGGAAGCAGGCAAGCGATTCATCAGTCCAGATAGTGATGAGTTTTCCGATTTGCTTTATGAAAGCACGTTGACTCGAATGGAACGCTCAGGATGGTTCACTCCAGAGCAAATGGAAACTTTCTACAAGTTCCAAGTTGTCCCTGACATGGTTTATGTAAATAAACTTAAGGAGGCTCAGAAGAAATTTGCTAGAATCTATGCAGTCTATGACATGGATGTGAAGTATGAAGTTAGAGGCTATACGCTTCCAATTACACTTTATGCTGCACCTGAAGTTCAGGACTTCGTATTCAAATGTGGCCTAGGAGCATTTACCCATAAAGGTTTTGGAATGCTTGACCTTGCGAATCACGGAACTGGAATACGAACTGAAACATATAAGTTCAAGAGAGAAGGCTTCGTACCTTATAAGCCTTCTGAGAGAACTCGCCAAAACGTAGCGCCAGAGGCCTCCGAAGAAACCGAGGATCAACAACCTAAAGACTAATATCAAAACCTGCTAAAAAAATTAGCAGGTTTTTTTTATAACCTTCTCTTATTTGGATTGAGATTAATATAGCTAACCAATTGGTCGTAGCGCGAGCCGAGATTTCTAAAGTAAACAAGGACTTCATATTCATTTTCAGTCTCGAAATAACTCCCTTCAAAACTTTCCGTGACAAATCCAGATTCCCCTTTCAACGCAAATTGATAATCATACCATCCCTGCTTGAGTAGAAGTTTAGTTTGGTACACCTTCATTTTTGGATCCCAAACCATTTTAGCTTCAGGTGCTTTCCCCCATTGTGTCAAGGATCCTATCATATAAACAGGACTGGCATTCTCCTCAGTCTTAAATCGAAAAGTAACTAGCATGTACTCGCTCTCTACCTCAGGATTCCCGCCCGGCCGATCGTTCGTATAAATAAAATATTGACCATTAAGATCCAAATACTGAGAATAAACTTGATCAGTCCTAGGCACATTAATATTAGCATCCGCATAAATCACGTCAGTCTCAACCCTGACATTTGCAATATTGACACCTGTGGCACGAATAAATCGTAAATCAACAAAACGAAACTCATTACTTGCATCAAATTCGTTTTTCCCATCAAAGAGCTCATATCTGAGAGTTTTTGAGCTTTCATTCATGAAAGTAGGCTTTTGAAGAATCTTCGAATTATCCCAGCGTTGATTTTGTCGCAACACGACCTTAATTTGGTTGGCAGGATCCATGAGCTCACCTTTCGAATAATTGATGATCGTATTAATCTGTTGAGATCCTCTCCGATTAGAGGTCTGAGATGGTGGGACAATAGCTGCTCCAACCGTGAAAAGCTCCTCATAAACCATAAACCGCTTTGTAAAAGCTACTTCCGACTCGTCTCTACCTCTATAAACTTTCAGAATATAGTTTCCTGATTTTGTGACTTGAGGAACTTGAAATCGGTAATGGATATAAGGAATTCGGGTATTAATGGAGTAATCGTAATCCTGAATATTAAATTCATTGAAGACTGAAAGGAAATCATTGTCTCGCAATTGAGATTTATTCCAATCAGCATCACAATGAATCAACTTAGCACTATACAATTCCGGATCGAAAGCCAAATCATCAAAACGTAATAGTAAAGGCCTTGACCCAGTCAGAGAAACTACTGGTGAATTGAGCTGACTTGCATCATCAATCCCAGCGGGAAAAACACGTACCGACTGAATGTGATCTTTATATACTTTATCCTCAAGTTGAGCATAGCCCTCAGCCAAAAAGCTGAAGCAAAGCAAAGATATTAACCAAAATCTACTCATTCTTCAAGTTAAGGAAAAGAATAAACTATCTCAAAGATCAAGCGATAACTTCCTGAAGTGAGGAAATCTGATCCACAAGAGATTCCCATTCAGCATTTAAGCGATCTAACCTTGTTTCAAACTCTTGATATAATTTTTGAGTTTGTTGGGCCTTTACTTCATCAGCATATAGTGTTGGATCCGCCATTTGAGCTTCCAATTTTTCCTTTTGAGACTCTAGCTTTTCGACTTCTGACTCAACTTTAGCCAGCGATTCCTCAAGCTTCTTCAATTCTCTTTTAGCTTGTTGAGTCTCCTCATTGTTCTTTGGAGCTACTTTAACAACTTCCTTTTTTTGAACCTTCACTGTCGGCGCAACAGATTTCACCTCGACTTGATTCGCTTTCCAGACTTCATATTCCGCATAAGTCCCAGGATATTCTTTAATCTCTTGATCCTCGATATACCAGATTTTATTAGCTACTCCTTTTATGAAATGCCTATCGTGAGATACCGTTACAAAAGTACCTTCATACTGTTGGAGCGCTTGGATCAAAATATTTACCGATTGGAAATCCAAGTGGTTGGTAGGCTCATCAAGTAATAAAAAATTTGACTCCGAAATCAAGGTTTTTGCTAAAGCAACTCGAGATTTCTCTCCCCCAGAAAGCACTTTGATTTTCTTGAATACTTCCTCATTAGTAAATAGAAAGCATCCCAAAACTCCTCTTAACTCCATTTCAGATTTTGCACTTCCAGCCTGAGACATCTCCTGAATAATCTCATTATCCAAAGTGAGGGCTTCTAATTGGTGCTGCGCAAAAAAGGATTTAATCACATTATAGCCCTCAGTTCTCTCTCCACTTGTCTTCTCGGAACCGTCGATCACGCGAAGCAGGGTTGATTTACCTTTTCCATTGGCGCCAATCAAAGCAATTTTATCACCTCGCTCGATCCGGGCAGAAGTTTTTTTCAAAATCACATTATCTCCATAGGCTTTAGAAACTTGGTCCAAAATCACCACGTCTCTTCCAGATTGCTTCGAGAATTTAAATTTAAAGTTTACGGAAACCTCGTCGCTTGTCACCTCGTGGACTTTATCTAATCTATCCAAGGCCTTGATTCGGGATTGTACCTGATTTGACTTGGATGCTTTAGCTCGGAATCGCTCAATAAACTTCTCCGTCTGCTTGATCATCTGCTGTTGGTTCTCGTAGGCGTTTTGTTGAATTTCCATTCGCTCCACTTTTTCCTCCTTATAAAAGGCGTAATTTCCTGCATAAAGAGTAAGCGTCTGACTAGCCACTTCTACGGTGCTGCTGATGCAGTTATTCAAAAAAGTCTGATCGTGGGAAACCACTACCACAGCTCCTTCATAAGTCTTCAAATAATTTTCAACCCACTGAATCGAGGGTAAGTCCAAGTGGTTAGTAGGCTCATCCAGCATGAGTAATGAAGGCTTCTCCAAAAGGAGCTTTGCAAGCATGACCCGCATTCTCCATCCACCCGAAAACGTTCGAAGTGGCTTCTCCAAATCTGCTGTCTTAAATCCAATTCCTTCCAAGACTTCTTCCGCCTTAGCTTTGATTGTATAGCCTTCATTTGCCTCAAATCGCTCTTGAAGAAACGCAAGCCTGTTGATGATTTCTTCAGAATAATCGGTCTCCATTTTTCTCAAAACTTCGTCAATTTCAATCTGTAATTGCAACGTCTCTTTGAATGCTGCCAAAGCCACATTCAAAATACTATCATCTGATTGATAAGAAAGAAGATCTTGATTTAGAAACCCGATGGTGCAATCCTTCGCTTTTTGCACTTCTCCAGAGCTAGGCTGATAGTCTCCATTAATTATTTTGAGAAGTGTTGACTTGCCAGTTCCGTTCTGTCCAACCAAGCCGATTTTATCTTTTGGCTTGATGTGAAGATTTGCATTTTCGTAAAGAGGGCGACCTCCAATAAAGTAAGAGAGATTATTAATCGATAACATGGTACAAAAATAACATTATACCCGTTTATAAAGCTTTTTAAGCAAAACAATCTGTCCTTTCCTATATTAGATTAACAAATAAAAACATCAAATGAGAATTTCCATCAACTTAATTCGCTCGATTTCACTGGCTTTGATTGCTTTTACTTTTGCCTGCAACGAGAAGCAAGGTGCTGAAGCTCAATCTATCAAGTCAGATGGATCAAACAAAATAGCCATAGGAAATGCTAAAGCTGACGTACAGCTCGACAAATTAAAGCTCCCAACAAATTTCAAAATAGATGTCTGGGCAGCAGATATTCCAAATGCTCGATCCATGGCAATTTCTGACGATGGGATTGTATTTGTGGGAAATCGCCAAGAAAAGAATGTTTATGCGGTAGTGGATGAAAACAAAGACGGAAAAGCAGATTTTAAATACATCCTAGCTGAAGGCCTTCGAATGCCCAATGGAGTAGCCTATCGAGATGGCGATCTCTATGTAGCGGAGGTAAATCGGATTCTTCGGTTTAAGGACATTAAGAATAATCTAGACAACCCAAGCTATGAAGTAGTCTATGAAGACTATCCAGAGGAAGGCCATCATGGTTGGAAATTCATCGCATTTGGACCGGATGGAATGCTTTACGTACCTGTAGGCGCTCCATGCAATATTTGTGAATCAGTGAATCCGATTTTTGCTAGCATTACAAGAATCGATGTGAAGTCACCTAATCCAAAGCCAGAAGTATTTGCACATGGAGTTAGGAATTCCGTCGGCTTTGATTGGCATCCTGTCACCGGCGAACTCTGGTTTACAGACAATGGTCGTGATATGATGGGAGATGATATTCCAAATTGTGAATTAAATAGAGCAACAGCTACTGGACAGCATTTTGGCTATCCTTATTGGCATGAGGGCTCAGTAAAAGATCCTGAATTTGGATCAAAGGGAAAAGCTCAAAGTGCCTATGTCGCTCCAGCAGCAAAGCTCGGTGCACACACTGCTCCTCTAGGGATGCGATTTTATGAGGGGAAAATGTTTCCTCAATCCTATAAGAACCAAATTATAGTAGCTAAACACGGCTCTTGGAACCGACGTAAAAAATCTGGATATGTAGTGACACTAGAAAAAATTGGAGCTGATTCAAAGGTGACAGGAGAAGAAATTTTTATCTCTGGCTGGCTTAATGAAGCAACTCAAGAAGCTTGGGGAAGACCAGTTGATGTGCAGGAATTACCGGATGGCAGTCTATTGATCTCTGACGACATGGCCAATGTAATCTATAGAGTTAGCTATTCAACAAACTAAAAAAGGGAAGCTTTCGCTTCCCTTTTTTTATTTCAGCCAATCAGGCTTAGTTGTATTAACTTGAGCCTGAAGCTGATTAAGCAAATTATATAATCCAAAATAGGTCCGATTGATGTACAGTCCATGTCTAGACCCTCTCGCTTGTTTTGATTTTCTAAACATCTTCTCATTAGAAATCCGATCTCCTAATTTGAATATCTGCTCAAAAAACCCATCATCTGAAAAGTCAAATTGATCCACATGGAATGGTCTTCCAAGAAGTCCGATCATCTCTTTGAAGACACCTTTAAAATAGCTCTGTTCTTCTGGCGTATCTTTATCTGAAATAAATTCTAATTCAAAGAATATCTGATTTAGCTCTTCCTCTTTCATCAAAAGATCTTGTTTGATCAAAGCAAAATACCCTTCATAGAAATCTTCCGGAATTACTTTTACACAGCCAAAATCAATAATTCCCAACTGATCATTTTCCTGTACTATAAAATTACCCGGATGAGGATCAGCGTGCACCTTTTTCAGATTATGAACTTGGTGATGGTAAAAATCCCAAAGAGCTTGGCCAATCTGATTTTTTGAAGTTTGACTCGGTTTTGTGTCTAGCCATTCTTTCAAATGAAGACCTCTGATCCAATCCATAGTTATAATTCGGTCGGAGCTGAATTCATCGTAATAGATCGGGAATTTCAAATTAGGGATATGAACACACTCCGAAGAAATTTCTCTAGATCGTTCGACTTCGAGTATGTAATCTGTTTCTTCAAGGAGCTTCTCTTCCACTTCTCCCATGTAATGATCCAATTCGCGTTCATTCATATTGAGTAATCGCAAAGCAAAAGGTCTGACCAATTTCAAATCAGAACTCACAGAATCTGCGATTCCAGGATATTGAATTTTTACGGCTAAAATTTTACCGTCTTTTGTTGCCTGATGCACTTGACCAATAGATGCTGCATTGATTGCAGATCTGGTAAAGGTGTCAAAAATCTGTTCGGGAGTTTTACCAAAGTGCTTTTGAAAGGTCTTTACTACCAATGGATAAGACAAGGGTGGCGCAGAATATTGCGCCATAGTAAATTTGTCTTGGTATGCTCTTGGAAGAAGATTTTTATCCATTGACATCATCTGGGCTACTTTCAAGGCAGAACCTTTAAGCTCGCTCAATGAATTATAAATATCCGAAGCATTATTTTGATGAAGTTCCTCTTTATCCATTGAAGGATTCACCATCTTTTTTGCATAATGCTTCACATAATTCCCTCCGACTTTTGCTCCAGTAGAAATAAATTTTGCCGCGCGCTGAACTTTTGAAACAGGGATAGCCTGTTGTTCTTTTAATTTTTCAGCCATAATTATTTGGATTGGTATAGAAACTTAGCAAAATCCAAGAATGAGTCGAGAGCACTTTTCCCCATCAAGTCAAAAGCAAGATTTACTGATTTTTCAATCGCTGCATCAGTCTTTTCAAATCGAGGAGAACGATCATCTAACCAATATTTCAGGACAAACCAAGCTTGTAGCCACATCGCTTCATCGTAGCGATCAGAAATAATCGGGCGATTAGCAATCTCTTCAGTCTCTTTTCCTTCCAAAATAATCTCATTCGCAAAATCCTTGAATCGCTCTTTAAACTCTGCCGCTTCTTTTGGCATTGCGATCATCGACTTTGATCCCTCTCCATATAAGCTCAAGAGATAAGATCTATTTTTCTTTAATTCTTCTATCCAAGTGAACAGATAACTCAAAAATTTCTCCCGGGCACTGTAAGTTTTAAATACATCCTGAACCTCAATTTGAGCAAGGGTTTCATCGAATATGTCTACCCAGACAGCTGATTTGATGGATTCAAACGAAGTGAAGTAAGTATAAAACTCCTCTTCCTTCATTTTCAATTCTTTTGCAAATTTGAAAATTGATCTGGGTGCTGTCCCATGTTCTAATACATGGGTACGAAATCCCTCTATGATTAATTTTCTATAATCTTTCTTATTTGTCTTTTTAGCCGTAGCAGTTTCCATAATACATTTTCAAAGTCTATGAGGTAACAGCTAAAGGGGCTGGCAAGTTTTAAAAAGCATAAAAAAACCGAAGTTATTTAGCTTCGGCCCTTAGTTTTAAAGTGTTTTTAACCTTTAACTTTTTCAATCACCAAGTTGTGATTGGTATAGATGCAAACATCTGCTGCGATATTCAGACTTTCCCTGACCATTTCTTCGGCAGTGAGATGAGGAGCAAATTTCTTCATTGCTCGAGCTGCAGATTGCGCAAACATACTTCCTGAACCGATCGTAGCTATTTCCATATCTGGTTCTATCACATCTCCTGTTCCAGAAATAATCAATATATCTTCCTTATCAGCCACAATCATCATCGCTTCAAGCTTACTAAGCATTCGATCTGTACGCCATTCTTTAGCTAGTTCCACAGCTGCTCGCTTCATATTATTCCCAAAAGCATCTAGTTTCTCTTCAAACTTCTCCAAAAGTGTAAAGGCATCTGCCGTAGATCCCGCAAAACCGGTCACTATCTTTCCACCTTGTAAAACTCTAAGTTTCTTCACTGTGCTTTTCGCAATTGTATTTCCAAGTGTAGCCTGCCCATCAGCTCCTATAACTACTTCGCCGTTGTGACGAATCGCAACTACCGTGGTTGATTTTATTCTTTCCATAATTAGATATTATCTATTTGAACTTGGCGAATTTACCCAAGCATATTTCAATTTATGATCGTCGAGAAACTCTTCAATAAACGTACAAAAAGCAAAAAGTCCTGAAATCAGGACTTTTTGGCAGTTCAATTAGATTAGAATCCTAACTGGATCCTCTAGTAAACTTTTTAATGTCAAAAGGAATGCAGAACCTATCGCTCCATCCACTACACGATGATCACAAGAAAGAGTCACTTTCATGATATTACCAATTTGCATCTTGCCTTCTTTCACAATTACGGTCTCTTTGATCCCTCCTACCGCTAGGATACAAGCATCCGGCGGATTAATGATTGCTGTAAACTCATCAATGCCAAACATCCCAAGATTCGAAATGGTAAAAGTATTTCCTTCCCAATCCTTAGGCTGAAGCTCTTTATTTTTAGCTTTTCCGCCAAGTGATTTCGCTTGGTTAGAAATCTGAGAAAGTGACAAGCTATCTGCAAATCGAATTACAGGAACCAAAAGCCCCTCTTCAACCGCTACTGCCATTCCTATATGAATGTGATCGTTGTATCGGATCTTATCTCCGAGCCAACTTGAATTTACTTTTGGGTGCTGACGCAAAGCTGCTGCAGACGCCTTGATGACTAGATCATTAAATGAGATCTTAACTGGAGCAATTTCATTCATGGATTTACGGGCTTCAATCGCCTTGTCCATATTGATCTCCATGGTCAAATAAAAGTGTGGTGCTCCAAACTTGCTCTCGGCAAGTCGTTTGGCAATGACTTTCCGCATTTGAGATACTTTTTCCTCAGTGAAGCTTTCCTGACCTACAACAGGCGCAGTTGGTACTCCTGACTGAACAGGTGCAGCTGCTGCGGGAACAAAATTCTCAACGTCTCGCTTTACAATTCGTCCACCTTCACCAGATCCATTTACCTGGCTGATGTCAAAACCTTTATCCTCAGCCATCTTCTTTGCCAGCGGGGAAGCTTTGATTCGATCACCTGTTGATGAATTGGCAACAGTTGTAGGAGCAGTATTCTGAGCTGCTTGTTTGGGCTCTTCAGATTTAGATACTTCAGGAGCAGATTCAGGAGCTTCTTCTTCTGAGTCGCCTTCCGATTCATGCGCTTTTAGCAAAGTCTCAAAATCTGATCCTTTTTCCCCAATAACAGCAATGACCCCATCTACAGGCACACTGTCACCTGCTTCAACTCCAATATATAAAAGGGTACCGTCTTCATAGGATTCAAGTTCCATGGTAGCCTTACCAGTCTCTACTTCAGCTATGATCTCACCAGACTTAATCACGTCGCCAACCTTCTTCAACCATGTAGAGATTGTACCCTCCATCAATGTATCAGACATTTTCGGCATGGTGATCAGTGTCGCATTAATCGACGAAGTATCTACTTTCTCAGCTTTTGGCTTGGAATCAGGCTGCTGTTCTTTTATATCTTCTTTCTTTTCCTCCTTAACTGGAGCTTCTTTTTTTGATTCATCAGAAGATTCTAAGGCATCTTTAAGTAAATCCTCATACTTCTCACCTTTCTCCCCGATGATCGCAATTATTCCATTGACAGGAACAGAATCTTTTTCTTTTACTCCGATATATAAAAGCACACCTTCATCATAGGATTCGAGCTCCATCGTTGCTTTGTCAGTCTCTACTTCGGCTAGGATGTCTCCTGGCTTTACAGCATCACCAACTTTTTTCAACCATGCAGCGATCACCCCCTCTTCCATGGTGTCACTCATTTTAGGCATTCTTATTATTTCGGCCATAGGTTTTTCTGCGCTATTCGTTAATTAAAGTGTCCAAAAATAGTTTTTATAAAGTCTTTATTCAAATTTAAAACTAGTAATTTACCCTTGCTTTTCAGCCTAATCTCCTTTTCTATCTGAAGTGCCTCTAATTCAAAACAGTAATTACAACCGACCAAAGTGGCTATTTAATAGCCACCTTGAGACCATATATCCGGCACTTTTCAGGAAAGTTGATTTTGAAAGCCCTCAAAAAGAACGGATCAAAACTTCAGATGGAGATTTTCTAGAACTCGACTGGTATAAACAACAAAGTGCTAAGCTACTGATTATAAGTCATGGGCTCGAAGGAAATAGTGAACGAGCTTATATGGTGGGTATGGCGAAAGCTTTTTTTCAAAACCAATTCGATGTGTTGACCTGGAACTTCCGAGGCTGCGGGGAAGAAATGAATGATCAAGTTATTTTTTACCACTCTGGGGCAACTTATGATCTCGATGAAGTTGTCCAACATGCATCAAAAGATTATGATGAAATTTATCTAGTGGGCTTTAGTCTGGGAGGAAATTTGACTCTAAAATACCTTGGTGAGAAACAATCCACACTCCCTAAAATCAAAAAATCGGTCACAATTTCGGTACCGCTTCATTTAGGCAGCTCTAGTAAAAAAATCTCAAGTGGGGGAAACATTCTTTATTCCAAACGATTTTTGAAAACACTGAAAGAAAAAGTGATCAGAAAATCTGAAGCTCATCCCGGAAAAATCCCTCTTCAAGCAATAAAAAACATTAAGACTTTAGCCGACTTTGACGATTATTTTACGGGCCCACTTCACGGCTTTGCTGATGCTCAGGAATACTACGAAGTCAATTCTTCCATATTCTTCCTTGAACATATCGAAGTTCCTACATTAATCCTAAATGCCATTAATGACCCATTTTTAAGTAAAAATTGTTTTCCAAAAGATTTGGCAAATCAATTGGATTTGATCTTTTTCGAATATCCTAAGCATGGCGGTCATGTTGGCTTTAGCCCTGCTTATTCCGCTCAACCTTTCTATTCAGAAAAACGAGCTATTGAATTTATTACCAAGGGTTTCTAACTTTCAGAACATTTTCTAACCAAACACCATGTGCGGACGCTATTCACTCAGTAAAAGTAAAATAGAACTCGAAGAGCGATTTCAAGCCGAAATGCTTCCAGATTTCAATCCTAGATATAACATTGCACCTACCCAACTTGTCCCGGTGATCACTTCTCAGAGTCCAAGAGGATTTTCATTTTTTTATTGGGGTATTACGCCTGAATTTGGCCAAAACCGTCCAGTGGCCCAGAAACTCATCAATGCAAGAGCTGAGACAGTTTCAGAAAAAATATCCTTCAAAAGTTCCTTTCAGAAAAGAAGATGCTTGATCCCCGCGGATGGCTTTTATGAGTGGAAGAGTCTAGGTAAAAAAACCAAAATCCCGTATCGATTCACGGTAAGAGAAAATGAACTTTTTGCATTTGCCGGAATTTGGGAGGAGTATGAAACTGTAGCGGGTGAAATTCAACATACCTTTTTGATTTTGACTACCAGTCCAAATGAAAAAGTAGCTGAGATTCATGATCGAATGCCTGTGATTTTGTCTCAAAAAGATGAGAAAAAGTGGCTGGATTCATATTCTTCAGAAGACGAATTAAAAGCCATGCTCAATCCTTATTCTGCCGATATGATGCTCAGCTACACGGTTTCACCACTTGTCAATTCAGTAAGTAATGACAGTCCGTCTCTAATCCGAAAAACCTCTCCTATAGATCAACATGGTAATTACACTTTATTTGGATAGTATTTAGTTATCTGCCTTCCATCATTTCTTTTTTGTATGAATGGGAACATGTCCCCATATTTGTTTGGAATTCAATAGACCCAAATAATGAAAAAAAGTAGAATCCTAGGAGTTGGTCATTATGTCCCTGAGCGAATCGTGACTAACAATGATTTATCAAAAATGATGGACACCAATGATGCATGGATTGTAAATAGAACTGGAATTCAGCAGCGGCATTGGTTTACTCCGGGTGTGGATACTGTGACCTCGATGTCTAAAATTGCCTCAGAAATGGCATTGAAGCGTGCTGGAATTGCAACTTCAGAAATTGATTTCATCATTTTTGCCACCGTTACTCCTGACTATTTTATTCCTGGAAATGGAGTATTACTACAGCGTGAACTAGGCATGGGCACTATTGGGGCACTTGATATTCGAAATGCCTGTTCAGGATTTATCTATGCATTATCGATTGCTGACCAGTTTATCAAAACCGGGATGTACAAAAAAATCTTGGTCGTAGGCGCAGAAATTCAATCCTCCGCATTAGATGTAAGTGATGCTGGAAGATCAAGCGCAGTAATCTTTGCGGACGGAGCAGGTGCCGCAGTAGTTGGAGCTGTAGAAACTGACCAACCCGGAATACTATCGACCCATCTTCATTCCCAAGGGGAATATGCAGAGGAACTCTATTGCAAAGATCCAGGAAGTAGTCGAGCAGTTCGACTTTCTCCAGAGTTAATCATTTCTGGGAGTTTCAATCTAACAATGAATGGAAATACAGTATTTAAGCATGCGGTAGTTCGTTTTATGGAAGTGATCAAAGAAGCCTTAGACGCAAATAATTTATCCAAATCTGCTATTGACCTATTAGTGCCACATCAGGCTAACCTAAGAATCAGCCAATACGTCCAAAATAAATTAGAACTTCCAGATGAAAAGGTATTCAATAATATCATGCATATGGGCAATACAACCGCTGCTACTATTCCAATTGCACTAAGTGAAGCTTGGGAACAAGGAAGAATTAAAGAAGGTGATCTTATTTGTCTAGCTGCTTTTGGATCAGGTTTCACTTGGGCATCCGCATTACTTCATTGGTAAAATGTCACATAAGCCCATCTCTTTAGATCTATCACTTTGGAAGGATAAAAATCTAGTCATTCGACAAAACCAGCTTAAGGGAGCTTTTTGGAAGCTTTTTTCAGGACTAGGGAATTCGGCGATCGCAAAAGAAATAGGTTGGTTTCATACTCCAAACAAAGGCATCAAGCTCACTAAAGGCAATGATTTATTGGGTTTTCCTTATCACGTGCTTGATCTTATTCGCGATTTTGAAAGTGAGAATGGCCTAAATATTAGAATCCTGAATTGGTTTGGCCATGGGATGTTCCTTTTTATTCTATTTGGAAAAAATAATCTTTTATCAAATTCTGACTTTTATAGCGAAAACGGCTTTAAATATAGTCTTAGTACCACTCCATGGAACTATCCAGAACTTATTTTATCAGACAACTATACTGAGAATCCTAATTCTGCGTTATTAGAAAAGTCCCCATATCATCAATGGTTTAAGGACATACTCTTTGAAGAATCCGATGACTTTGCCCTAAAACTCGAAGAGGAGTTGAAAAAAATTTCAGACTTCTTCAATCATAAAATGGTATAAGAGAAGAATTATCTTATTTTTAAACAGGAATAGAATTCTTCCGTACAAAAATATAATTGTCTCTATTTTGATAATTTCTTTTTTGAAAAGCTCAGTCAAACCCTCCTGAGTTGATTTGAAACCCAGAATGCATGAAATATACCCTTATTGGCTTTTTACTCTATAGTACTTCAATTTTTGCTCAAGAATCAAATTTAGTGCGCCAGTACGATAGGGATTCTTCAGTAATGGCCATTGGGGTAGTGAAAGATTCATTTCGTGAAGGATTGTGGAAATATTATAACCCAAAAACAAATGTGTTGACCTCAGAAGGATATTTCAATCTGGGCTTGAAAACTGGAACATGGATAAATTATTATCCTGATGGAAAGAAAAGCCTAGTGGCAAACTACAAAGACAATCAATATTTCGGGGAATCTAAATTTTATGATCAAGATGGTGCTTTGAAGGTTGAAATGATCTTTCAAAATGGCCTTTTGGTAGGTAAGTATACTGAATATTTTGGGAAAACAGCGAACCCTGGCTTTCAAGGATATGATCAACCAAAGATCGAGGGAAATTATATTGAAGGATTAAAATCCGGGGAATGGCTTGAATATTATGGCTTTGGTGGCTTATCCACAAGGGAATTTTATGTAAAAGGAAAGAAAAGCGGACCATTTTTAGGATATTCCCCAGAGGGAGATCTCGTTTTCGAAGCCTACTATAGCAATGATCTTTTAGATGGGAATTTTAAAGTTTATTCTCCGGGAATGATGGTGATTGAGGAGGGATTCTACAGAAAAGGAGATAAAATTGGTGAATGGAAAAAGTATATCCCATATACCAAAACTCTCGAGGCAGAGGAATATTACGATGAAAACGGAAATAGAGTAGGAACTTGGAAGTATTACTATGAAAATAAGCGGTTAGCGAGAATCGAAAAATATGAAACTGGTATTGCAGTAGGTACATGGGAAGAATACTATCCTAACAAATCAATATCAAAAAGGAAAACCTATGAATTGGGAGTTCCTGTAGGGGACTATGTTGAATATCACAGTACGGGGGAAATATCCGTATCCGGTCAATATTCCAGCGGAATGAAAACAGGATTATGGAAAAGCTACTTTCCTGAAGGAGATTTATATTCCATCGGAGAATACAGAAATGATGTTAAAACTGGACTTTGGAAATATTTTAACAAAATTGGAATACTGATTGCGGAGGGAGAGTATAGCCTTGGAATGGAAGTTGGTCAATGGTTCTATTACTACGACGGTGGACAGTTAAAATCTGTGGGAAGTTTTGTGTTAGGATTCGAAAATGGCATATGGGGACTGTTCTACGACAATAAAAATCTCACTCAAGAGGAATTCTGGGATAATGGTCGCCTATTGGATGTTGGGGATTATTTCGCCTTCGACGGAATTCAAAAGCTCAATAAGGGAACCCTAAAAGAGGGTAATGGAACCAGAATGACTTATTATGTATCAGGTAAAAAGGAATCCGAGGGAAGCTATAAATCAGGAAAAGCGGATGGAACTTGGACTTTCTATCACGAAAATAACAGAAAAGCTTCCGAGGGAATCATGATTGAAGGACGAAAAGAAGGTCCATGGAGATACTACAATCCATCAGGAAGGCTTGAGGATTTAATTAATTATAAAAACGACGAAATAGTGGAAGAAACACTACCATCCATTTTTCAAAATTGATTAAAACAAACCATTTTAGATCTCATCGGTTATATTAAAAAAAGATATTATGTTTGGACTATTCAAGAAAAAAACCGAGAAAGACAAATTACAGGAAGCTTACGCAGCCAAACTTGCAGAGGCACATAAAATGTCTACTACCAATCGAACCGCTTCGGATAAGCTCAGTGCAGAGGCAGAAGAGATTGCTAAGAAAATTGATCTTTTAAAATAGATTTTAGTTATAGGTATATCCCTAGAAAAAAGCCTGAAAATTCAGGCTTTTTTAATTTAGGATCTAGCGTAGTCGTCCGCTAGTCGCACAATATCATCTTCATCTGATGGATTAGAAGGATCAGAATGCACCCATATCTCAGCGACTACGCCCCAATTACCCATGCCTACAAGGCGATGCCGTTCACCGGTTTGAAGAGATATAGTCTGATTTAGCCTCATCGCTTCTAACTTGGTCTCTTCATCAGTTTGACTTCTAATCAAACCAGCTTCACCAAATGCCAATTGCCATAGTTCGGATCTTCTATGATGGTATTGCCAAGAAAGCCTAGCTCCTGGAGCTACAACCAAAAATTTTGGACTGAGCTTCTGAGAAAGTTGATCTGTAGAAAGTGTAACATCTGGAAAATATACAGCTTGAAATTTCTCGATTTGGCTTTCATCTAAAACGAAAAAACCTCCCCAAGGTCTAGATTGATCCATATTGATGATTATGAATCCTTCATTCGATAGATATTCCTCAACTTCTTTAAAAACAGCCGATTTCAAATCGGAACTCAACAATGAATTGATGCTCATAAGAAAATAGCTTTATTAAAGTCTAAAATTAAAATCAAAAACCTAGAAACACGCATTCTAAAAATTTTTATCACATTTAAAATCTTTTATTAAAAGAGCAAAAAAAGCTTTAATAATTTTAAAATAAATAAAGATTTTAAACCCTGTTTAGTTATTTTTTTAAAAAAGTATTTTTTTGAAACCTAAAAATTCTCTTACTTCAAGTATAACTTAGACTTATGAATCTGATTAATCCAAAAGCCATCATCGATAAGATGGACGGCGTTGTAGAATTAAAGAGCTATCTCAATAAAATTAAGATCATCAAAAACCTATTTCAAAAAGGTGCAAATACAGCTAGTGAAATCTGTACTGAAGTTGGAATATCACTTCCTACAGTCAATTCGCTTTTAGGTGATTTGATGGAGAGCGGTGAGGTTATTAAGCATGGAAGAGCTGAAAGTCAGGGGGGTAGAAAGCCAGATCTGTATAGACTTGCAGAGAATGCCTTTTACTTACTCTCTGTTGACCTCTCCAAATTCAACATGAATCTCTGCCTCTATTCCTGTAATCAAGAAGTAACTCATCCTAAAGAAAGTCAGAAGATTACCTTAAACAATGAGGAAGTGACTTTTGAATCCATATGTAATCTGATAGAAAACTATCTAGCCAAAACTGGGATTGATTCTGAAAAGATTATTGCAATTGGTATCTCAATGCCAGGGTTGATCGATTCCCTTGGCGGAGTCAATTACACCTATTTGAGATTTGGTAAAAAGACATTGCTAGAAAATCTAGAAGCACGATTTCAAAAGAAGATCTTTCTTGAAAATGATGCTCGAGCGATGACCTTGGCCGAATTCAAATATGGCTCAGGACAAAACTATAAAAACGTGTTAGGCCTATTTATAGGATGGGGAATTGGCCTTGGTATCATCATCGACGGAAAAATTTATCAAGGTGCCTCTGGTTTTGCGGGGGAATTTAGCCA
>CAWUWQ010000191.1:0-7684 GCA_963926065.1 uncultured Algoriphagus sp. | reverse complement strand
GCTTTTGCGATTTGCCAATCAAAAGGCTTTGGATCTCCGATTGACTTGACCTCATTCGGATTATAGATATGATACATGGTGGAGTAGATTCCTGAGAAACCTTTTGAACTCACCAATTCTTCTTTATATAGACTTCCGTCGGGTTGGCGAAATTGTGTATGTCGCTTGGGAGGGATCGTACCGAGACGATGATAGTATGCCATTTGAGATTGGGTTTATATGCTTCGCTAAAATACAAATAATGATTCAGGTCTAAAATTTCATTTGATTGAATCACTATTAAATTCAAACCACGAACATCTTGTTAAGTTTTTATAAATTGCTAGTCATGAAAAATCTCTTTCAAATCCTAATTCTTTCGTTCTGCTCAACGTTTGTATTTGCACAACAAAATGCTCCTGCGAAACAACTTTGGGCAGACGAATTTGAGGTTGATGGTGCTCCTGATACCTCTAAATGGGCCTTTAATATTGGTGATAATGGCTGGGGGAATAATGAGCTTCAATATTACACCGATGAATTACAAAATGTCCGCATAGAAAATGGGAAATTAATCATTGAAGCGCATGCTGACCCTTCCAAAGCAAAAGGCTATACTTCAGCGAGACTTGTTACCAAAGGAAAGGAAACTTGGACCTATGGCTATGTAGAAGTAAAAGCAAAACTTCCTAAAGGTGTAGGCACATGGCCTGCAATCTGGATGCTTTCTGAAACAAACCCCTATGGAGGATGGCCAAAAAGCGGTGAAATAGATATTATGGAACATGTGGGATATGACCCTTCAGTCATTCATGGCACCGTTCATACAGAGGCTTTCAACCACTCTATCGGCACAGATGTAGGTCAAGTCAAAACTATTGCGGATTTCAACACAGAGTTCCACACCTATGCGATTGATTGGAAAAGGAATAAAATTGACTTTTATATCGATAATGAGTTGTATTTCACTTTTACTAATTCAGAAAGATCCACTGCTGAATGGCCTTTTGATCATCCCTTTCACATGATCTTGAATCTAGCCGTAGGAGGAAACTGGGGAGGCCAAAAAGGAGTAGATCCTTCGATCTGGCCACAGCGGATGGAAATAGACTACGTACGGATTTTTGATAAAAAGCCAGAATTTTGATTTCTCCAACAGACTAAACCTAGACTAATTAATGAATCCAGAGGAAAATTAAGATGAGTTAATCCCGTTTTTTTTTTGGATTATCTTCTAAAGGTTCTTTATTAGAATCGCAAACTAGTAAGCAAAACAAACAACCGATGCAGGACTCCTTCAGTAAACGAAAAAAAATTAGGGCATTAATCATTATCAGTTTGCTCCTATTATTGATCTATGCGAAGAATCTCATTGAGCGATCATCTTTTAAAGAAATCAGTAGAGCCTTCTCTGAAGTCTATGATGACAGGCTGGTAGTGAAGGGTTATATTTTCGATATTTCGGAGAAGCTTTTCACGATTCAGGAGCTGGTTGACCACTGTAATATAGACTTTGATTATGGCGATATTATCAAGGAAATCACCAGAAATGAAAATGAAATCCTTTTAATCATTTCAGATTTTGAGCAAACCAAACTCACCGAACAAGAGACTATTTACTTGAGTGATTTTAAAAAAATCATAGTGAATGATTTAAATATAAAGAGCTATGAGCTGCTCTTCACTGATTCATCGGGAGTCAATATTACACAGGTCAAACTTTACGACTCCAAAATCTCACGGGCTCGAAAAGACCTTGAAGACCTATCGGATATTCAATTGGTAGAAGGTGAGAAATTGGTTGGAAAAGCAAAATCCCTCATTAATAAATCACAAATTTGGGCGCAGTTCGAAGTGGCACTCTTAGTCTTAATTCTAATTGTCCTTTACTTGCTGCTTTTCAAAAACTTCAGCTCAAAAGACGCGACCGACCAGTAAATTTTTTAGAGTTTATCAAAAATTAAAAAATCAAAAAGCCTGCTTCTCTTTGAAACAGGCTTTTTGATTATCCATTGATTTATTATAGCGCGTAAGCTTTATCTCCTTTATTGTAAGGAATACAGGCATCAAATTTACCTGGCACTTCTACGTAATTTAATGCTTGAGTCGCTCCGATCTCTGAAGTAAAATAACCCAAAACGGTCAAGTCCCTCAGCATATTGACCACTGCAACTTCTTCTCCCTTACTAGTTTTGAATTGCTCATTCATGCTATTTAAATAGGCCAATCGATCCTCTGGTGAGGCTTCAACGAAGTCAGAACCATTAGTCGATTTAAAGTCCTTACGAATCATATTCAACCCATCCACAAATGCTTTCTGTTGATCTGCATCATAAGTATCTTGGACCATCATCACCATAAAGGCGCCGATTCCTGTTGCTTTGGCTCCTGGCGTATCCGTCTCTGGAATTATGGTGTCTCCTATTTCATCCAAAAAAGCAATATCCTCAGGACTGAAGTTTAGACCTTCGATTTGACGCTCAGGCGCACAACCTGTCAAGATAGCCGTAGCACCGACCATCGTACCTCCCATCATTACCATGACGCTTTTCAACGCGTCTCTTCTATTCATAGTCATAGTCTTGTCTTTTTTAGATTAAAGGTTTCGCTTCTTCAATTCTTCTACTGCAAATGCCGCAGCCCTAGCTGTCAGCGCCATGTAAGTCAAAGAAGGATTCTGTGCTGCTGCAGAAGTCATACATGCTCCATCAGTTACAAAAACATTCTTCGCGTCCCATACTTGGTTATTACCATTCAATACCGAGGTTTTTGGATCTCTTCCCATTCGGGCAGTTCCCATCTCGTGAATACCCTGACCAAAAGTATAGCCGGAATCATAAGTTTTGACATTTTTAAAACCAGCTACTTCTAACATCTCGGCTGCATCAGCCATCATGTCTTTTCGCATGCTGATTTCATTTTCTTTGATCTCTGCATCCATGACCAAAGCTTCCATGCCCCACTTATCCTTTACAGTATCGCTCAGCTTGATTAAGTTGTCATGATAAGGTAGAATTTCTCCGAAAGCAGTAAATCCAACACTCCAAGGTCCTGGAGCTGTCAAAGCTTCCTTCATGGGCGCACCAAAATTCAATTCGGCCACATCTCTATTCCAGCCGCTTCTGCTGGCAGCCCCTTGGTAACCAAATCCTCTTAGATAATCCCGCTTTTCACCGTCAAGGTTTCTGAATCTTGGGATATAAAGTCCTGTTGGACGTCTTCCGAAGTAATATTTGTCTTCGTAGCCATCCATCTGACCATTCGCTCCAAGTCTAAAGTGGTGATCCATCACGTTGTGCCCTAGTTCTCCAGAACTTGATCCTAATCCTCCTGGCCAAATATCAGTAGCCGATCTCATGAGGATTGCCGAAGAGTTAAATGAAGAAGCGCAGAGGAAGATGATTTTCGCATCATATTCTACCGTTTGATTTGTTTCCGCATCTAAGACTTCTACTCCAGTAGCTTTCTGGGTATCCTTGTCATAAATAAGTTTTCTTACAATCGACCAAGGTCTCAAGGTTAAGTTACCAGTAGCTACAGCTGCAGGTAATGTAGAAGCTTGAGTACTGAAATACCCACCAAAAGGACAGCCCAAAGAGCATTTGTTTCGATACTGACAGCCCGGGCGTCCCGGAAGTGGCTGCGTAAGGTTAGCAGGGCGACCAATCGTCCAAGTCCGAGCTCCTTTATAGTGCTCTTTGATTCGAGCGGCCGCATCTTTTTCCACACAGTTCATCGGCATAGGTGGCTGAAACTCGCCATCTGGAAGGATCGCTAAGTTATCTTTTGAACCGGAAACTCCAACAAACTTCTCCACATAGCTATACCAAGGTGCTACATCTTTATAACGGATCGGCCAATCGACCGCAATTCCTTCTTTTGCATTTGCCTCAAAATCAACATCCGCCCATCGGTAAGATTGACGCCCCCACAATAAAGAGCGACCTCCAACTTGATACCCTCTGAACCAAGTAAAGGGCTTTTCCTCCACATAAGGTGATTCGTCCTCATGTGCCCACCAGTCTAAATTCAACTCATTCAGCACATAATCTCTTCTGAGATTTGGGTGATTCTCAAGCTGCTCTTGAGTCCTTTTTCCTCTATGCGGCACCTCCCAAGGCGGGAGGGTTGCAGACTTATAATCTTTAATGTGTTCCACATTCGGACCACGCTCGAGAAGCAATACTTTCAGTCCCTTCTCAGTCAGCTCCTTAGCGGCCCAACCGCCGCTAATTCCCGACCCTACAACAATTGCATCATACGATTGATTTGCCATAAATTGGTTTTTTGGTTTGTTAAAATTTATACATCACAGACCGCTACGGCCTGAGCTAATGAACCCATTTTATCAGCAGATTTTGGAATAAACTCGTGAGAGACGAACCCTTTATATCCGGAGTCTACGATCGCCTGCATGATCGGCGTATAGTTAATTTCTTGATTTTCGTCCAACTCATTCCTTCCAGGATTACCCGCGGTATGATAATGACCAAAATATTGGTGATTTGTTCGAATGCTTCTAATAAGGTCTCCTTCATCGATTTGCATATGATAGATATCGAAAAGCAGTTTAAAATTTTCGCTATCTATTCGCTTACAGAGCTCCACTCCCCACGCAGATTTATCGCATAGATAGTCTTTGTGATCCACTCGACTATTTAGAAGCTCCATTTGAATGATAACGCCATGCTTTTCCGCAATAGGTAAGATCCGTTCCAAGCCTGCCTGACAATTTTTCAATCCAGTCTCATCATCCATTCCTCTTCGATTGCCTGAGAAGCAAATAAGATTCGTATATCCAGCTTGCGCGACTAGGGGAATTACTTCAGCGTAATTTTTTTCTAACTGATCATGAAATTTAGTTTCTCCAAACCCATCCACTAAGCTGATCTCAGCTCCATTGCACATAGAAGAATGGATTCCATGTTTTTTAAGGATTTCCCAATTATTAGGTCCAATCAGATCAATCCCTTTAATGCCGATTTTTTTGATTTCGATGCAAAGCTCTTCGAGGGTGTAATCGCGAAAACACCAGGCACAAACTCCATGATTAATATTTCCTTTGAGCATGTTTGGCTTTTCTTTCTTAAAATCTAAGGAGGTCAGTGCGCTCAAAGCTGCTCCTCCTAGGAGAACTTTCTTGAAGGAGTCTCTCCTTCCGGTGTCAATAGGTTTGGTCATGAGGGTTTATTGAGGTGAGATAATTTTCTCTTTCTTGAAAAGAGCTATGAAAAATAGTAAAACCATTACAGAAATACCAGAAGGAATCAACCAAATTGATTTCCAGTCGTGATTAGCTGATGAATCAAGGAAGTGATTGGAAATCAATCCCGCTGCCCAAAAACCGATAAGCATCCCTATTCCATAGGTTGCCAAGGTGATTAATCCTTGTGCTGATGATTTGAATTTGGCACTAGCATGAGAATCGGTGTAAATCTGCCCGCTTACAAAAAAGAAATCATAACATACTCCATGTAGAAGAATCCCTACCAACAGCATCCATACACCTTCGTCGGCATTGCCAAAGGCAAAAAAAACATAGCGTAAAACCCAGGCTAGCATGGCAAGGATCAAGGTCTTCTTAATCCCAAATCGCGTAAAGAATATGGGTAAGGCAAGCATAAAGAGCACCTCCGAAACCTGTCCTAAGGCAATTTTTCCGGTAGAGTTTTCAACCCCAATTTCAGTCAGGAAAGGACTGACATTTTGATAATAAAATGCCAAGGGAATACAAATCAAAATAGATGAAATAAAGAATATGGCAAAATTTCGGTGCTTAAGGAGTGCTAAAGCATCCAATCCCATGATTTCTGAAAACTTAATTTTTCCAACTGATTTAGCTTGTGGCGGAGTTTGAGGAAGGCTAAAACTGAAAAACCCCAAAATCAAAGAAACAATAGCTGCCATCAGCCAGGTATTTCGAAGCAGGCCTTCTTTCAATCCTTCTTGGCTATCCCAAGCAAAAAAGCTGATTAACAACCCAGCTGTAATCCATCCAATTGTACCCCAAACTCGAATCACTGAAAATTCCTTTGCAGGGTCCTTCATTTGATTAAAGGAAATTGAATTAACTAAAGCGAGTGTAGGCATGAAAAGAATCATGTAAGCCAGCAGAAAAGGGAAAAAACTATTGAAATCTGTGGAATTGTACATTATGTACATCAGCCCAGCTCCAATCAAGTGAATCACTCCCAAAATTCGCTGTGCATGAAAATATCGGTCAGCAATCAATCCCACAATAAAAGGAGCGATGATTGCACCGAATGACTGGGTAGAAAATGCCAATGAGATATCTTGATCCTTAGCCATAAGATTAGAACCTAGAAAAGTACCCATCGTCACATACCATGATCCCCAGACAAAAAACTCCAGAAACATCATGAGTGAAAGGCGGGACTTAATAGCTAAATTCATTACAAAGAGTTAGGAGTAAATTAGGAGTTAAATCCTCCCAAAGTTTAGATTTTGGGCTTTTTGCTGTATTTTAAGCAGTTCATTTGACTTTGTGAAGAAAGAAGCAAAATAATTTTGTAAAAGCCACTCATAACGCACTGAAGCTATTAAAAAATTATTGGTTCGATTCATTAAATTTTAGATGGAGTTTGCAGTATAAATCAATTATGTCAAGATTTAAAACTAGAAAAAAGTCATTTTAACTATGTCAAAACCCAAAAAATTGAAGATCGGATTAATAGGCGGCGGACCAGGATCCTTCATTGGTGCCATCCATTTAAATGGCGCGTTGATGGATGGGATGTTTGAGCTTGCTGCTGGGGCTTTTAGCTCTAATCCTGAAAAGTCTAAACTTCGTGGTGAGGAACTCATGCTTGACCCATCACGTGTATATGGCAGCTACGATGAGATGTTTGAAAAAGAACTTCTACTTCCAAAATCTGAAAGAATCGATGTGGTAGTCATCGTGACCCCAAATAATGTGCATTATGACCCTACAGTCAAAGCCCTTCAAAAAGGCTTTCACGTGGTATTAGACAAACCACTGACGCTAAATTATGAGGAAGCGAAGTCATTATATTCTATTGTGAAAGCATCAAGTCAACGCTTTTTATTAACCCATACTTACTCTGGCTATCCGATGATCAAGCAAGCCAAGCAGATGATCGCCGAAGGAAAAATTGGAAAAGTCCGTAAAGTATACGTGGAATATCCTCAAGGCTGGCTTTATAAGCTTTTGGAAACAGAGGATAACAAACAAGCACAATGGCGAACCGATCCTAAAAGAAATGGGCTAGCAGGTTGTATGGGGGATATCGGGACACATGCGTTTCACATGGCAGAATATGTCACCGGTGAGAAAGTGGACCAGATTTGCGCCGATCTCTACATCAAAATCCCTGGACGTCCAATCGATGACGACGGGGTTGTTTTGATGCGTTTTGAAAATGGAGCTTCAGGAGTCCTTATGGCTTCGCAAACTGATACGGGTGCAGAGAATAATTTGAAAGTCAGAATCTATGGCGAAAAAGGTGGACTAGAATGGCATCAAGAGGACAATAATACGCTGCTTGTTCGCTGGCCTGATGGCCCAGATCAAGTTTATCGCGCCGGAACGGGCTATTTGGGGTCATTTGCTCAGGAAAACAGCAGAACTCCAGCCGGCCATCCAGAAGGCTATGTAGAGGCTTTTGCCAATCTTTATCGGAATTTTGCCAGATGTATCTATGCAGATCAAGCTGGCCAAAAGCCA
>CAWUWQ010000190.1:0-3530 GCA_963926065.1 uncultured Algoriphagus sp. | reverse complement strand
AAACAGATGCTGTGGTGAATCCTGGGAACTCAGGAGGAGCTTTGGTAAATCTTGCAGGTGAATTGATCGGAATTAATACCGCTATTGCTACCCGAACTGGTAGCTACAGCGGGTATTCATTTGCGGTTCCTAGCACTCTGGTCAAAAAAGTAATGAATGACTTGATGGAGTTCGGAACTGTTCAACGAGGATTACTGGGGGTAAATATTATAGATATAAGTCCCGAATTCGGTGAATACCTAGGAAAAGATTTCTCGGTAGATCAAGGTGTATATATTAGAGGGGTCAATGAAAATAGCGGAGGCGCGGAAGCAGGTCTAAAAGAGGGTGACATAATCATTGGCGTAGATGGAAGAAAAACTAATACTGTTGCAAATCTGCAAGAAATAGTAGCAAGAAAACGACCTGGAGACAAAGTTGAAGTAGAATATTTGCGTGATGGGAAAACCATCAAGTCCAAAGCTACTTTGAAGAATTTTGCAGGAGATACGGATATTGTGAAAAAGGTGATTCCGAAGACTATGGAATTTGAAGGAGTGGTATTTGAAGAAATTCCTGATAAAGTAAAAGATGGTTTAAAACTATCAGGAGGAGCTGTAATCGGTGCGGTGCAAGGAGGTAAATGGCGTTCTGCCGGTGCCCGTCCAGGTTTTGTGGTTACCTCAATAATTACAAGTGATGGTCGGGTGAGGATTCAAGGACCAGATCAATTGATTGAAGTCTTAGAGGATCTCTCAGGAGAAGAAATTGTGGTGCTCGGAATGTTCCAGGATGGGACAGAGTACTACTTTGAAGTAAAAGTTGATTGATCACCCAAAACTTTTGCAATCGGCAGGCTGGATTTTTCCAGTCTGCTTTTTTTATGTCTTTTCAATTGCTTTGTGTAATTTGAAACTCAACAAACCCAAACCTTATGAAAAAAATATTTTTAGTAGGTCTTGCAATCTTGATGTCAATCGGATTGCATGCCCAGGTCTTAACACCAGCCACTAATGCGCCTCAAAAGGGGATTTCGCAAGATCGAATCAATCGGATTGATCAAATGCTGAATGAGGCCATTGATGCAAACCAGGTCCCTGGTTTGGTGGCGATGATTGTCAAAGATGGCAAGATAGTTTACCAATCTTCCAAAGGCTTTGCGGATCTTCCTTCCCAACAAAAGATGGAAAAAGATCAAATTTTCAGAATTGCCTCACAGACAAAAGCCATTACTTCCACTGCAGTGATGATGCTTTGGGAAGAAGGAAAATTTCAATTAAGTGATCCGATTTCCAAGTATATCCCCGAATTCAAAAATCCACAGGTGATGACTGGATTTCGGTTTGCTGACTCTACTTATTCTACCCGACCTGCATCACGTGAGATTACTATTAAAGATTTGCTGACGCACACCTCAGGCATCGGATATGGAATGATAGATGGGGATGAGCGTATGAAAATAATCTATCAAAAAGCTGGGATCATTGACCTTTATACAACAGAGCCAGTCAAGATTGGAGATAATATTAGAAAGCTTGCTAAACTTCCGATCCATCATGACCCAGGTGCTAAATTTACTTATTCAGAAGGCCTGGATGTGTTGGGTTATTTTATTGAGATCGTATCAGGGATGCCATTCGATGAGTTTTTGAAAACTCGACTTTTCCAGCCTTTAGGGATGTCCAATACTGGGTTTTATTTGAATGAAGCTCAAGGGGAAAAATTGGTAACAGTCCATCAATTTGCAAATGGTGCTTGGCGGCCAATGCCAGTTACTTTCTATGACCCAGATTATCCTAAGACAGGAGCAAAAACCTTTTTCTCTGGCGGAGCGGGACTTTCATCCTCTGCTGAGGATTATGCTAAATTTCTTCAGATGTATTTGAATGGGGGAGTCTATAATGGGAAAAGAATTTTAAGCCCTACAACCATCCAAATCATCATGTCCAATCAAGTCGGAGAACTAGTAGCTGGAGGACAGAAAAGTTACGGACTCGCTTTCGGACTCGTTAATGAACTTGGTTTTCCCAAAGGCGGTGAAGGAAGCGCAGGGACATTTGATTGGGGTGGCTATTTCAATACCCAATATTTTGCAGATCCAGTTACTAAAACCATCGGGATCTTGATGAAGCAAACTCAAGGCGGTAATGGGGATCAGACCGGATGGAAATTCAGGCAGATGGTTTTTGCTGCGATAGAATAAAAAAAACGGATGGCTAAGTAGCCATCCGTTTTTTTTTAGAGCTTATCGATAGCTAGTTTATAGTTAGGATCTTCAATCACATTGACATCGACCAATTTATCGGCGTTAGCGATGAGTTTTCTACAGTCTGGACTGAGGTGTTTTAGGTGGACTGTTTTCCCAACTTTCAGGTATCGTTCGGTAATTCGATTGAGTGCCTCTATTGCTGACATATCTACAATTCTGCTTTCAGCAAAATCAATGATGACTTCTTCTGGATCATTTTGGATATCAAATTTCTCTCCAAAAGCCCCCACCGATCCAAAGAAAAGTGGCCCATACATTTCATAGTGCTTCACGCCATTAGCATCAACTGATTTTCGAGCTCGAATTCGTTTTGCATTGTCCCAAGCAAAGAAAAGTGCGGCAAGGATCACTCCGATCAAAACAGCTAAAGCTAAATTATGAAGTACGGCAGTGACCAGTGTAACCAAAACCATCAAGAATACATCTGATTTGGGCATTTTGGTGAATGTTCTCAAACTCGCCCACTCGAAGGTACCGATGGAAACCATAATCATCAAGCCCGTTAAAGCAGCCATTGGGACTTGCTCAATGAGGCTGCTACCAAACATGATAAAGACTAACAGCATCACCGAAGCGACTATTCCGGAAAGCCTTGCTCGAGCTCCGGAAGAAATATTGATCAAAGATTGGCCGATCATCGCACAGCCGCCCATTCCTGAGAACACTCCAGAAAGCATATTTGCTATTCCTTGCGCAACTGCCTCTTTATTACCACGGCCCCTTGTTTCGGTGATTTCGTCGATAATATTTAGAGTCAAAAGACTCTCGATCAATCCCACTCCGGCCACGATAGCAGCATAAGGGAAAATAATCTGAAGCGTCTCGAAAGTCAAAGGAACTAAGGGTAGATGAAAAGGAGGGAAGCCACCCTGAATACTGGCAATATCTCCAACGGTTTTGGTGTCTAAATTGAAAAGGGATACGATTCCAAAAATCACAAGAATGGCAGTCAAAGAAGAAGGAACTACTTTGGTCAATTTTGGAAGTCCCCAGATAATAAGCATAGTCAAAAATACCAGTCCCAATAAAAGGTAAAGTGTGTTTCCGGTCAGCCAGTTTCCTGTAGAATCTTTGAATTGGTCTAACTGAGACATGAAAATGATAATTGCCAAGCCATTGACAAATCCAAAAATCACCGGATGCGGCACCAATCTCATGAATTTTCCCAATTTCAAAGCTCCTGCACATACTTGAATAATTCCTGCTAACACTACTGCAGCAAAGACATATTCTACTCCGTGAATAGCTGCAAGGGAAACAATTACCACAGCAACTGCGCCAG
>CAWUWQ010000189.1:0-5596 GCA_963926065.1 uncultured Algoriphagus sp. | reverse complement strand
TGGCTGTTGCGGTTGCATCTAATACCTCTGCACCAAGTGTGGTTGCAGAAAGATTTCCAAATGCAATTTCGTTCTGAGCCCCGTCCAAAGCGATTGTTAAGTCCGCAAGGACAGTAGCTGAAGCAGGTGCAGTTAAAGTTTTCTGTGCATTTGCGATGAATCCTAAACCCATAACCAAGGCTATCGTTAGAATTGATTTAATTGTAATTTTCATTTTTTTGTAATTCATACTATTAAAATTTATTTAATACTCTTGTAATACTCTTGTTTTTATACTTAGTGTCCTTCATTGGGATATGGTTTTTAGGTGTTATGGATATTCTATTTTGACGGCAATGCCTTCTGTCATCGGAAGTCCAAGCCAAGCTGATATTTCCATTGGTCGTGGATTCATGTTTCGGATTACATTGCCGGATTTATGCATTATGACTGATTGACTACCATTTTTTAAAGCATGTGATACTTCAAAATTGGCAGTGCCGTTATTCAGAAAGAAGGATTCTAAAGGCGGCGAGACTGTTCGTTCAGGGTATTGGATTTCTAGTATGAAAGCCAGATTTTCATTTACTTTTAGCTCAATCCAACTGATAGCTTTTGATTTTTCCCAAGAGTCTCTTTTCAATGGATTCTCGACTTGGAATTCAAAGGTAGCTCCCCCCGGTATTGATAATTTGAGCTCGACAAATTGAGCTTGGGCTGCTCCGAACGAAAGCATCAAGATTACTGACGGACTTATTCTTAACCAATACTTATTCATAGCTTGTAAAGGATACGTTAATCGTGATTTCTGCCATATAATTACCAGCCGGAACAGTTCCTACTGGGCCTAAAATGCCGTAGATATAGATATATGCCGCGCTCTTACTTCTCACTTCTGCTCCTGTCAGAGGAGTAGGTACTGGGTTTGGCGCGCCTGACGTTCTTCGATCTACCGGAAAGGTGACATTGGTAAAGCCTAAGGGTAGTTCGATTGCCCCAGCTTTTCCTGCTAATTCATTTCCCGGTAGCATATTATTGTATGCTAGTTTTACCTGAAAGGGAATAGTTTTCAAAGGGTCGTCAGCAAAAGTCAAAAACATAGGTGCATCGATATCGACAGTCAAATCGAAGTTTTCGGGTGCTTCGATTCGGAATGCAATGGCTTGATTATCTACCAAGTTGATATCTACCGTCGTCCCAGAGGTAATAATGGGTTGTTTTAAATTGAAGCTTAGTTCAGGAGATGCCATCACAGAATTCAATACAATATCATCGCTACCAGTCCAGGTGCTAAAGCTGATTCGCTGCGCCATAGAAACTTGCGAAATAAAACAGGTTATGACTACAAGAATCTTGTAGAATAAGTGATTGCGATATGTATTGTTAGTACTCATTAAATGTATTCGAGTTCTATTGTGAATTCGGATTGATATTTTCCCGGTAAGGCAGCACTGAGATCCAGGTTTGCACCTACAAAAACAAACAACAATCCTTCGTCACCTAACTCGAAATTAGCCTCTCCGATATCGATTAAAGTGCTTTGATCTTGGAAATCATTAAAGGCGGTACTGAGGTTATATTCGGCTTTGATTATTCCTATTCCTTCTATGGACTCTATGAGGGTTTCTCGTTGGAGAAATGTGATCCGGATTCGAGCATTAGGATTACCGGTTATTTTGAATAATCCAGCAAATGGACTTTTCATTGAATGGATCATGATATTTTTACTCTTGACTACAGAGATCAAATCAATATTTCGGATGGTCAACATCTCAAGATTATTCATGATTGTTGCCGTTGCATTCACACTCAAGGCTGCCTTTCGGCTGTCTTTGATAGTTTGAGCTATGCTCTCCGTAGAAAGGCAACTGGATAGGACTAAAAGGAGTAGTATTCGATGAATCATTTTTAATTTTTAATTAATTTTTGGCTCATTTGATAGTGATCTGTAATCAATCGGATCACATAAATTCCATTTCTGAGTTGGTTGGCTGAAGGGATCCAGTCCAGCTCATGAATTCCGGCAGTAAAGACCTCACTGGGAAAGCTTCCAACCACTTGACCTAGCATATCTGTAATTTGAATTTCTGCTTTTCGAGTTTCTGGAAGAAAGAATCGGATTTTAGATTGTTTACTGAATGGATTAGGTACTGCAGCAAATAGCTTTGGTAAATCAGGCAAATAGCCAATTTCTCCAGTTACTTTCCCACTGATGAATAGGGTAAAAGGACGTTCTGGCTTGTCCGCTGATTTTCGGACATTCGGATTTACTTCACCCGTTCTGTATGGAGACTGGAAGATCACTGCCTGAGGGATCTCCAATGGGTCAAAGGATTTACCCGTTCGGGCATTAGGAAGTCTCGGAGCTTCAAATGAGAATGCATAAGCAGATTCTTTCCGCATATCAATCGCTTTTTGAGAAATGTGATCCATCAAGACTAGTGTAACTTCTGCAGGAAGATCAGTTGGCAAGGTCCAGTTCATAAGGTAGTTCCCATTGATAGGCTGGCCTGCTTTTGAAGCGACAATATGTAATGGGATTACTTTTTCATCTCCATCCAAGGTGCCTTGATTATTGATGACCAGAGGAGTTTTGGTTTTCAGCGAACCATAAGAATATAGCAGGAGCAAATCCTCGGAAAGCGATTCGAGCTGGTAAGCGTCTTTGGAATCTATTTCAGGGACTCCGCCTTCCCCAAAACTGATGAATGACTCTGCAGTGAGGTTTTCACCATTGATCTGAAGATGAATTACAGAGGGCTCTTCAGTTGCAATTACCCTACCGTAGAAAGTTTTATTAGTCAAAGTCTTCGCTCCATTTCCTGTGAGTTGAAGAGAGGGGCTTGCTGCATTTGTTCGTACCCAAAATCCTTGATAGGGAGCGATTAGTCCACTTCCAAGTGACCCTATACTACCGTTCCATGTTAGGAAAGAAGAAGTAGCAGGATCCCAGACATAGATACTTTCATCCAGGTTGGTTTTGGTCCATCCGCTGACAGCATTCCAATCCAAGGTACTTGCAGTGGGATTTGCGATCAGATTGAACCCTTCATCTGCTTGATTGACTTCAATCAGTGTGTCAGCCTGAGCTATTAGATTCGTATCTCTTGCGGTGAAAGTCACTCCAAAATCAAAGATTCCGCTTGCTAGATTCACCTCAGATCCAGTGGTTGACATAGTCAAAGGAAGGACGTCTGTATAGTTCCCTGTAAGAGGGGAAGGCTTTGCTGCACCGTTGAAGATATAGAAGTAGTGACCCCTGCCAGCCGGTGCATTATCAGTAAGATTAGAGGGCTGTCTCCAGCTTTGCAGGCTGGTGCCTTTATCTGTTTCGTCCCACCAGACCACATTAGGCTGAAGCGACGGATTAGTGGATCCTAGGAAGCCTTGCGTTTCAAAACTGTCAAGAAAGTCAACATAATCGGTCAAGACAGGAGATCCAATCATGCGCCAGCCCTTGTTTCCGGTCATTAATTGCCTCACCTCCAGAGTTGGAGTACCCGAACCCAAATTGTTATAGTTTGCATTTGGCTCCAGGATTATTACGGCGCCATTATCGGTGATTACTTCAGAAGTATTCAACATTTTTAGAGCAGGTCCAGCTTGCAAGGTGAGCGTTGACATTTCTTCAAGAGTAAGTTGCCCAGAAATATCAATGTCAGTACCCAAATTATTGATGATGGGTTGGTTTGCTGTCAAGGGTATTAGAACTGGTGTGGAAGTTGCCATGGGGACCATGCCTCCGCACCAATTCTGGGGATCATACCAGTCAATAGTTAGACCCAACCAAGAGAAAGGAATCGAACAACATATTGATAAAGATCTTGTGTATCCTGTAAAATCAGTTCCTACACCAATAGCCCCGGCTGTAGAAAGCATTCGTCCCTCAAGGTTCCCGTTTGCTCCAATGGTATTGGCTCCGGCATGCGCAAGAAAAGTTCCTTTCATAAAGGCAAAAGCACCTATAGAAACGGCACCAGTGGCAACTCCGGCCCCTCCGATCCAAAAAACATTGCAACTCCGCGCTCCATTAATGAGAATTATTTTTGATTGTGCGGCTACTGTAAAAGCCCCTCCAAACTTAAATACAAATATTGCGTCGGGATTATTTTGAGCGTCTAAGGTGATAGTTCCAGCTAAGGATCCTGCTCCTACTATATAATAAACTCCAGTATTCAGCGTCTCTCCACTTCCAAAAGCTGGCGTATGGCCAAGCTCTGTATTTGGTATAAGCATAAGTTGATCATAAGCGTTTTCTAAATCGATTGCGGCTTGATTGGTAATAGCATCTACATTAAAAAAGGACCCAACAATTGTTGAAGTACCAAAACCACTTATGGCACCAGCTTGTGAGCCAATGTCGCCAACAATTCCAGATGTACCAGTATGTGATACAGCGCCAGCAGTAGTGAAAAGGGTAAATTTTGTGAGACTTCCTAAAACATCAACAGCAGGAGCAGGAGTACAGCTGCTTAAACAAAGTACAGGAATAGTAGTCTGACCAGCGGGAGCAATTACCACACCACCAGCTCCAATAGTTATTGCACCCTCTGTGGCGAGCATTCTTCCTTCTACATTACAATTTACAGCAAGAGAAATAGCTCCGGGATGTGAAAATAAAGTTCCTTTTATAATGCAATCAGCTGCAATAGCAATAGCGCCTTCCGCAATCCAAAAAACATTAGCAGCTCGTGTTTCATTACTTAGAATAATCGTTGAACCTGCTCCTGCTGTAAATGCTCCTAGAAATTGAATTATAAATACAGCATCTGGATCTCCTTCCCCATCAAGAGTAAGGGCTCCCCCTAAAGATCCAGCACTAGGAATGGAATAAACTCCAGGGGTAATAGTTTCTCCTCCTCCAAAAGCTGCGGCATGCGTGCTAGGATGTGTGACAAAAATATTACTAATATCTATATATATACTAAGTAAATCTATGCTTGCCTGAACAGTTACAGCATCATTATTATATACTGTACCAGTAAAATCTGGAGGGGTAAATCCGGTAATTATTCCAAGATTAGAGCCTACATCGCCTGTAAAGGTCCCGGAATTAGTAACTGCTCCCGCTCCAGTATAAGCTTCAAAAGAGGAAAGTGTCCCTAATTGGAGTGTTTGGCTAAAACTATTGTTAGAACATAACAATAGCGCAAAAGCTGTCACAATATATAGTTTACTTTTCCCCGTCATAAATAGATTAATTTAGGTAAGCTCTTAAGGGTATATAATTTCTCAAGCACATATAGAATTTTGGATATACATCTTTCATACTTAAATCATAAGTTTTTTTAAATTGTGAAAACTGTTTACTTACTCTGGAATTGAGCAGTTAAACAAAAGGATTAGCTAAGTTAGCAATGCTTTATAAAGTTAGTCCATTGATCGCTGTGGCAGCTGTTCTTGGAGTGAAATTCACTTTATAGTAAGCACTCCTTTAGCAGGCTTGGGAGCGGATAATATTCCTGCAATTGCCTGATTTTCAAATCTAAAGGTGAATAAATACTACTGTAATGAAATAGTGTTCTGTCGAACTATTTCTAGCAGAAGGTGAGCGTACTGTATCTCTTTTAGCATCTAGACAAGAGATAGCCAAATGATTCAGTCCTTGAAATTTTGA
>CAWUWQ010000188.1:0-5995 GCA_963926065.1 uncultured Algoriphagus sp. | reverse complement strand
AATAAATTAAGTTGTCCGATGTTTGATGACCTATGCAGTATAGACCTCGATCGTTTGTTATGTTAGATTGAAGATTTGATTTTAGATTTAAAAGCTTGCATCATATTCATGAGATGAAAAGCTTCCGCATAAAGTTTTGTGAACTGATCTTGATCAATATATTTTCTTTTTACTGCTTTATGTAAACAGGTTACTACTTCGGCAAGGGATCGAATAGCATAGCCCAAGAATTTTTTATACTCAGGATTAGATTGTGAGATGGATCCTTCAGCAATATTCAAGGCAATCGAATCTACAGCCCGTCTTGCTTGCGATATTAGATTATAGAGTTCGTCCTTGGGAAATGTCTTCGAGACATTAAATATATCCTCTCCAAAATCCATGGCCTTCTGCCATATCTGGAGCTTTTCAAATTTAAAATGAGGCACATATTCTTCCATAATCGTTTATTATATAAGTGATTAATCTCTTCGAAACTAAGCTGACTATTTTCGACAAACAGTCTTAATATTTATCCCTTCATCCGACCTCGATCACCCGACATCGGTCATCAGACACCGGACACCCAACATCGAACATCCTACTCCCCACATCAGCCAACCAGCATCGGTCATCTGACATCAAACATCCCACAACAAACTTCGGTCATCTAACATCCGACACCCGACATCTGACATCGGTCATCTGACACCCATCATTTCAGCTCCAGCAACTCATTATTCCCAAAGTTCTCATATCCTGAAACGATCACCTTTTCACCTTCGATCAAGCCTTCCAAGATCTCATAGAATTCAGGGTTTTTTCGACCTAGTCGGATATTTCGCTTTTCGGCATTTCCAGCTGCGTTGAGCACAAACACCCAATTTCCGCCCGTATCTTTAAAGAATCCACCTGTTGGCAAAAGCAAGCTTTGCTCGCTATCTCCCAACTCCAATCGAATTCGAACACTTTGACCTCTTCGGATCCCTTTTGGGCTTTCACCTGTGAATTTCATATCCACTTCGAATCGCCCATTGGTAATGGTCGGATAGATTTTCATGATTTCTAATTCATGATCTACTCCACTTAAGGTGAATTTTCCACGGAGTCCCTGCCCGATTCTTGGCAAATACAGTTCATCGATTGGAACTCTTACTTTGAATTCATCCAAAATATCAATCTGTCCATAGCGTGATCCTGGATTGATCGCCTGACCGATTTCGATTTGCTCCATCGCCAATTGACCTGCAATAGGTGCCTTAATCACAAGGTTATTCAAGATCTGACCTACTCCGTCTAAAGAAGCATTCATTCTGCCTTCTGATTGTCGCAGCTGCTGTAGTTGATACGATCTAGCTAAAGAATCGCTTCGGTAAGAGCGGTAAGTCAATTGCTTTCGCTTCACATTATATTCGTATTGCTCCTTGACTTCTTCAAACTCACGGTCAGAAACCAGTTTCTTCTCATGTAATTCTTTGAACCGCTTGTATTGAGGTTCCAAAAGCGAAATCTGGTAATCAATCTCTGCCAATTGTCCCTGCTGATTGAGGTCATTTTGATCCAGGAATAGTCGGGTCTGACGCAGGTTATTGATTTGCTCATAGAGCATCGTCTCGCGGGACATGACGTCCAGCTGAAGATTTGAATTGGTTAAAGTCAGAATTGTATCGCCTTTATTTACTAAGGCTCCAGATTCCCTAATTACCTCAGAAACCATCCCTCCCTCAACTGCATCCAGGAAAAAAGTTTGCGCGGGCTCGATTTGACCTGAGACTAAAATATAATCGGTGAATTCCCCTGTGCTTACTGTTGCGATACTTAATCTATCTTTCTCCACATTCATAGTAGAGCGATGATCTGCAAATCCTATTTGATAAATAATCCCAGCTGCCACCACTACTCCACCAAGGATGTAGGCGATCTTTTTCGGGGTCCAAAACTTCTTTTCTATTTTTCGATCCATTATTGATCCTTTATTGATCTATTGTGTGTTTTTTCCTTTTCAGGGCTACATCCTATATGCCAAATGGTATGCCATGCAAAAAATAGCCAATGGGTGCCTATTTAGATGATTTCATCCAAATACCAATTACTTTACGCGAACATTTTCGTCCGCAGGCGAACAAAACCAATCAAAGTCGGATATTTTTTCTTTACCTTAAAGAAAGAAATCTAGGCTTAAAAATCAGCTTAAAACACCCGAAAACGACATATTTTATCCTATTTATAGGAGCAACATTTTTCGGTATGCTTTTGGAACATTGGAGTTTAAATTCGGGATATTTTTCCCAACTGCGAAAACCTTTTAAAATGATCGAGCAACGAATCGGAAAAATCTTAATCATTGACGACAATGAAGATTTGCTTAAAGCAGCAAAAATTTTTCTAAAGCGACATTTCGCACAAGTGGATACAGAGAGCAATCCGGATCTGCTTCCAATTCTTACCCACAACGAGAATTACGATGTGATCCTCTTGGACATGAACTTCACCAAAGATGTAAGCTCTGGACAGGAAGGGTTCTATTGGCTGGATCGTATTCTTGAGCTAGATCCATCAGCGGTGGTAGTTTTGATCACTGCCTACGGGGATGTCAATCTTGCAGTGAAAGCGATTAAAGAAGGTGCAACTGATTTTGTGCTGAAGCCTTGGGAAAATGAAAGACTCTTGGCCACGCTTAATTCTGCACTTCAACTCCGTAGAAAAAAACTGGAAGTGGACCTACTTAAGGATCAGAAAAATACTCTTGAAAAGGACATTGACAATAAATTCAAAGATATTATCGGTAATTCTCCTTCCATGCAACGCGTATTTGAGACCATTGAGCGGGTAGCAGTGACGGATGCAAACGTCTTGATTTTGGGAGAAAATGGAACCGGAAAAGAACTGATTGCCCGAGCAATTCATCGGCATTCCAAGCGGAGTCGAGAGGCATTTATAGGGGTGGATCTGGGTTCTATCACGCAAACATTGTTTGAATCTGAGCTTTTTGGTCACAAGAAAGGCGCATTTACCGATGCAAAAGAAGATCGCGCCGGTAGATTTGAGCAAGCGCATAAAGGGACCCTTTTTTTGGATGAAATTGGAAATCTACCCTTGCCCCTTCAAGCCAAACTTTTGGCAGCCTTACAAAATCGTGAAGTGACTCGAGTCGGAGCGAATCGACCTGTGGAAGTGAATATCCGGCTGATCTCCGCTACCAATATGCCAATTCACAACATGGTTTATGATAATTCTTTCCGTCAGGATTTACTCTATCGGATAAACACCATCGAAGTACAAATCCCGCCGCTTCGTGAGCGGATCGAAGATATCCCATTATTGGCAGATCATTTTATTACCTATTATTCCAAAAAATACAATAAAGACATCCGAAAAGCTTCCGAGCCTTTGATCAAGCGCATGTCCAAGTATCTTTGGCCTGGAAATATCCGAGAGCTTCAGCATAGTATTGAGCGGGCAGTCATTATGACCAATCACAGTGTCTTGCAGCCTGAAGACCTTTTCCTCCAAAAGATTCAGAACCAAGAAAAATCAGAGGAATCAGTCAATCTGGAACATTTGAATATCGAGGATGTCGAGCGAATTCTGATTCGTAAAGCCCTTCAAAAACATAATGGACATATCACCAGAGCCGCAGAGGAACTCGGCTTGACTCGCTCCTCGCTGTACCGCAGATTAGAAAAATATGGTTTATAAGCGATTTTCTATCGGTGTTACAGTTCGATTAGCACTTATTATTCTCTGCCTTTACCTAGGACTTTGGCTCTATTACCAAGAGCAGCTTTGGCTAGCGCCAGCTATTTTAGGGTTGGTGGCACTGATTCAGATTGGTGAATTGATCTACTATGTCAATTCTATCAATCATAAGCTTGCTCGATTTCTGGACTCGATACGATATAATGATTTCTCAAGTTCCTTCACCTCAGACTCACAAATGGGAGATTCTTTTCAGGAAGTAAATGTTGCCTTTAATGAAGTGATGGATGTGTTCAAAAAGACTCGGGCCGAAAAGGAAGAACAAATGCTTTTCCTCCAAGTGATCATTCAGCACATCAATACAGGCATCATCTCATTCAATTCTGAAGGGAAAATAGGAGTGATTAACAATTCGGCTAAGCATTTATTGCAGATTCCCCAGTTTCGAGATATATCAGATCTAGGGAAGCTTTCTCCAGCACTTCTGAAAGAAGTCTTGGAGATGAAGCCCGGGCAGCGATTATCACAAAAAGTCAATTCCAATCTTCACCTCATCATCCAAACGACTTCACTGAAAATGGGTGGCCAAAGTTGGACCTTACTTTCGCTCCAAAATATCAACGCCGAGCTTCAGTCCAATGAACTCGAGGCTTGGCAAAATCTGACCAAGGTACTCCGACATGAAATCATGAATTCGATCACGCCTATTTCAAGTTTGGTGGACTCACTCCGAACCATACTAGACGAAGATAGCTATGTCCAAAAAGAAGGTTTTTTAATAAAAAAAGATGGCTTTCAGGATGTTCAAGAAGGACTGGATACGATTGCCAACCGAAGCAAAGGCTTAGTGAACTTTGTAAATGCTTACCGGGACTACACCAATATTCCTTTACCAGAAAAAGAACTGGTCTCTATCCAAGGACTTTTCGAAAAAGTGCTCAATTTGATGAAGGAGGACCTGAAAACCAATGAGATCGAGGTACAAACCGAGATCCAACCGGAAACTTTGGTAATCCTTTGCGACCCGGATCAAATTATGATGATTCTGATCAATTTAATAAAGAATGCATCGGAATCACTGACTAATCAGGCCAACCGGATTATATTTTTGCGGGCAATCTCCCAAGGAGACCTCGGCTCGATCATTCAAGTCGAAGATCATGGTTCAGGCATTGTTCCCGAAGCTTTGGAGCGAATCTTTGTACCATTCTATACTACCAAAAAAACTGGATCAGGGATCGGATTAGCCATTTCCAGACAGATCATGAATTTACACAGAGGAAGTCTTCAAGTTGTTTCAAAACCGAATGAACGAACTGTTTTTACGTTGAATTTTAGGTGAATAATCAATTAATCTGCAAAAATACCCTGTACAGGGTATCCTCTAAAAATTTTGATTTTGTATCTTATTCCAAAATCAAGAAATCATGGCAGACCCGACAAAAACAGAAAAGCCCTTCAATCATCTCAAAGGAATTATTTTTGGTATTGGATCCGATGGGGTAATTAATAGAGCAGAATTCACCGAAATGAAACTTTGGTGTCAAGCAAATCAAGGACTTTGCGAAATAGCTCCTTTTGATGAGTTTTTTTCCAAAATCAAATCCATTCTTGACGGAGGCACTTTGAGTTCTGAGGAGATCTTTGAGATGAACCAGGTTGTTAAGAAATACCAAAAAGATCTCAGCCCTGACAAATCTAAGGATGCAGAACTCCATTTTTTACAAGGAATTTGCTATGGAATTTTGGCTGACGAAGAAATCAATAAGTATGAATTGGACATGCTCAAAGGCTGGCTGGAACCTCAAACTTCCCTTATTTTGAAACAACCCTTCAAAGGCATGCTGGAACTTATCAATAAAGTCATGTCAAATAATCAGGTGAGCAACGACGAATACCATGAGCTAAAAGTCTATTTCGAGAAGGTAATTGCGATGGAGTAAATCGCTAACAAGCAGTTTGAAATCAATTTCCAATTTTTGGTTCTACCCAAAGCAAAGTAAGCAAAATCATGAAAATCAATCCCCAAACGTAATAAGGGATTGATTTTTTTATGGCCTGACTCTGCAAATTTGAAGAGAGCCAAATGGTTGATTTAAGAAAATCAGCTCGCTCCTGCTGCGCAAAAACAATAGGGAAATCCACTGACTCGTTCACATAAAATTCTAATTCAGGCTTGATCTGCTGCCAACCTGATTCATTGGCAAACCACTCAATTTGTTTGGAAGTTGGGTTAATTAATGATTGACTCCAAGCGTATTGCGCTGATCCCATTTCCAAAAATGGAAGGGAATCTTCACCATTGAATTCAATTGGG
>CAWUWQ010000187.1:0-11488 GCA_963926065.1 uncultured Algoriphagus sp. | reverse complement strand
GTGGATTTTGACGGAAACGTATCCATGCGAGGGAGCAGCAATATTCAGGTATTGATTGATAACAGACCGTCGGCCATCACAGCGAGCAGTATTGCAGATGCTTTGAGACAAATTCCCGCTGACGAAATCAAAGCGGTAGAGGTGATTACCTCTCCATCAGCGAGATTTGATGCAGAGGGTACTTCTGGGGTGATTAACATTATTACTAAAAAGAATAATTTCCAGGGAATGACTCTGAATGTCAATAGTGGATTTGGCCTAAGAGGATCAAATTTAAGTTTGAATGGCGCTGCGCGAAAAGGCAAGTTTGGATTTTCCCTAGGTGGATATGGTAGAGCAGGCTATAATATCAACGGGCGTTTTGAAAATGAGCAATTGTTGAACAACCCAAATAGTAGCACTTCAAAAATCTTGCAATCAGCAAATACAGAGCGAAGAGACTTATTTGGTAGATATAATTTCGGTATTGATTATGAGATTGACAAATTCAATTTTTTGACTGGTTCGGTAAACTTTGGAGTTAGAAATTCCAATAGTAATCAAAATGATTTCCTTACTCGAAACTTCCTAAATGATCAACTTATTAGAACTGCGCTTAGAAGTACGGATGTAGTAGATGAGTCTAATTCGATAGACGTAAGTATTAACTACACAAAGACATTTGAGAAAAAGGGGAAAGAGCTTAGCTTGTTGACTCTCTATAGTAGAAATAATCGTGAGAATTCTTTTGTGAATGCGCTTTACGAAGATGATTTACAGACAATTGATTCTAGGCTTCGAAATGACAACCCTAGCAGAAATGAAGAATTCACCGCTCAAGTAGATTTTGTAAATCCAATGGGAGATGATGGAAAAGCTATTCTTGAATATGGTGCGAAGAATATCTTAAGAAAAGCATATTCTGATTTTGCCTACTTCCAGGCAGATGGAGCAAATGGGGAATATGTAGAAAACCAGAATCCAAATTTCAGCAATGAATTTAGCTACGATCAAAATGTGACAGCAGGATATGGTTCATACACTTTCAACCTCCTTAAAAATTACACCTTGAAGACAGGCTTGAGATATGAGTATACTTCGATCAATGCCGATTTCAAAACAGAAACTACAGTAAACATTCCTTCTTACGGAACTTTCGTGCCAAGCATCAATGCAAGCCGTAAATTGAAAAATGGCAACCTGATCAAAGCGGCATACAATAGAAGAATATCAAGACCTTCACTTCGATTCTTGAATCCAAATATCGAGGCATCCAACCCACTTCAGATTTCTCAGGGTAATCCAACCTTAGATCCAGAATTGACAGATAACTACGAGGTAGGGTACAGCACTTTCATTAAAGGAACGGTAATTAATTTCACCTCATTCTACAGAAATACCACTGGCTCGATTCAGTCTGTGAGAACCATTCGAGATGATGGTGTGATTTTTACAACGTTTGAGAATATCGGTAGAGAGCAGGCGATCGGTGGAAGTGTATTCTTCAATATCAATGCGAGCAACAAACTTTCATTCAATGGTGGTTTTGATACCTACTACGCGATTCTGGATAATGGATTGTCTGATCCATTGCTTGCTGCGCAAAATGAAGGCTTTGTAGTTAGCGGTAGAATGTTTGGTAACTACACACTTCCTAAAAACTGGCAGTTGCAGTTATTCACCTTTGCTAGAGGTAGAAGAGTGGAATTACAGGGAAGTTCTGGAGGATTTGCAGCTTACGGGTTGAGTTTAAACAAGCAGTTTGCTGAGAAGCGCGGAAGTATTGGATTTGGTGCCGAGAATTTCCTAGCTAAAGAATTCATCATCCGAAATGAGATCATCACTCCAACGATCATGCAAAACAGCACTTCTGCGATTAGAAACATGAACTTCAAGGTCAACTTCAGCTACCGGATTGGAAAGCTTAGTATGGATCAGGGAAGACCTCGAAAAAGAAAATCAGTCAATAATGATGACTTGAAAGAGGGAGCACCAGCAGGAGGTGGAGAAAACAATTAAGATTAAACCAATTGCCCCGTCCAGAATCTAACCTGTGACTGGGCTTTTTAAACATAACAATTAGATAGATTAGGTTGTATATCAAAAAACCCACCCTTGTAATAAGGGTGGGCTTTTTTATGGAATGAGTTTTCTTTACTTATAAGTTACTTTCTTGATTGCGTCTATGGTACGCTTCACATTAGGAAGTGTTACATCTATGTAATTTGATGAATAGCTCAAAGGAATGTCCATGGAGTTAACCCGAATAACAGGGGCGTCCAAGTAGTCGAATGCATAGCGCTGGAAATGATACGTAAGTTCAGAAGAGATTCCGGCAATTGGATTCGCTTCTTCTACAATTACTGCGCGATTGGTTTTCTTTACAGATTCCAGACAAGTGGCATAGTCAATAGGTCGGACAGTACGAAGATCGATGACCTCGCAGTCAATTCCTTCCTTGGCCATTTCCTCCGCAGCTTCCAGAGCAACTTTCATCATTTTCCCAAAGGAGATCACCGTTACATGTTTTCCCTTGCGTTTGATATCCGCTACCCCGATAGGAAGCAGGTATTCGCCTTCAGGCACCTCGCCTTTGTCGCTATACATCACTTCAGATTCCATAAAGATTATTGGATCTGGGTCACGGATGGCGGCTTTCATCAGGCCTTTCGCATCGTAGGGGTTAGATGGGACGATTACTTTAAGACCGGGCGTATTTGCAAACCAATTCTCAAAGTTTGAAGAGTGTGTCGCTCCCAATTGACCAGCATTTCCTGTTGGACCTCTGAATACAATTGGCACACTAAAAGCTCCGCCGGACATGGCTAGCATTTTAGCAGAAGAATTGATGATTTGATCGATAGCCACCAAGGAAAAGTTGAAAGTCATGAATTCAATAATTGGCTTTAGGCCATTCATTGCAGCTCCCACACCTAATCCTGCGAATCCTAATTCTGCGATTGGGGTGTCATAAACTCGGTTTGGACCGAATTCTTCGAGCATTCCCTGAGATACTTTATAGGCTCCATTATATTCTGCGACTTCCTCACCCATCAAAAAGACGTTTGGATCGCGTCTCATTTCCTCTGACATTGCCTCTCTTAAGGCTTCTCGAAACTGTATTTCTCTCATGAGTTAATGACTAAAATTTGGTCCGTAAAAATAGAAAGGAAAAGCCCAAAACCAAAAATAAGCTGGTTTTTAATAGTGTTTCTAATAGGAGTGGTATAGTTCCAAGAGTAACTTTCCCCTTGAATAAGAACTATGGATTTATTGAGGAGGTAAACTTTGAATGAATTGCTCAAGCTATACCTCTCGATTACTAGACACTTCGCTTGACGACTAGCTTATCGGTAGTTCACAAAGGTGTAAGTGGGTATGGGAGGTTGGGGATCAAGCGTCATGGTAGTTTTTTAATTACTTCCATTCAGCAGTGTACCCATATTTTTATGGTAAAGTAACACGGTTTTCCTATGAAAATATCCGTAAAAGTATTTGTCACGGATCCATGAATTACTTCTGAAATAGGAAATATGATCAATTCTGCAGCCACCATTTTCGAGATTATGAAACGAAACGACTTGTTTTCCGCTGCTCTTTGATCCCTCGATATAACTAAATACAAGACGTTTTTCTAACTCGTTTACTTCTACCACTTCTTGGGCATTCGCAATGGTAAGGATGTTCCAATACTTCATTTGGACGTACATCAAGAAGCCTTCTTGCGCGTTTGGGATGTCGCTACCAGGATAAAAGAGTTGTCCTGACTTTTTATCTAGCACCAAACCAAGCTGTAAAGATTCGCCGCAATTCCAAGCGGTGTTTATGTTGCAGTTTACGTAATGGTTGAATAAAATTTCGGGACTTAAGTCCGAGAAAATAGTATCGGTAACCGAAGAGTAGTTTTTTAAATCTGAATCATTCGGCATTGTCGAGCGAATATCAGCTATCATTTTAGATCCATTCGAAATCTGCATTTGTAAAAACTCTCGAATTTTAAGCTGTTTTATTTTGCCGAAATTGATCTCGGAAAGCTGCATTTAATTAATTAGTAATAAAATTTAATTTATTGTTCAACCAATATTAACTAATTATTTTTAGGTTTTCACCTTTCTATAATTGGGCTCTCCTGATAAGATTTGCGATTTTAAAAGATAATTTTCGTCCTCCAAATTCTGATTAAAACCTGATCAAAGAAGTTAGGAAGAGATAAGTATCCAATTCGCAAAGTGAGATTTTCTGATGTCATACTAGTGATGCGAGGTGAAAAAGGGTGGTGAAATTTCGCTAAATCACTTCTCAACAGTCTTCCCCTCTTCTATCCAGGAGGTGATTCCACCATCGAGCATATAGATTTTTTTAAAGCCAGCTGCTTTCATCATGGCACCAGCTTTTGCAGTTCGCTTCCCTGATCTGCAATAAAGGAGGTAGGTTTTATTTTTATTCAGCGTCTCAATTTTCTCCGGGAAGCTTTCATCTAAAAAATCCAGGTTTGTTGCGTTCTCAATATGGCCCTCTGTCATTTCTTCTGGAGTTCTTACATCTACCAGAATATTCTTTTTCTTTTTAAGCATTTTTTCAAAAGTTGCTGCTGGCACTACCGTAGCCGAATCAGTACTTTGTGCGATGGCGAAACTTGCTTGAAACAGGAAGAAAGCAAGGCCTAGGGAAAAGATTTTTAAGAATTTCATAGCAAAGAAATTTGAAGTGATCAATTGAGAATCCATATTGAGATGAAAATTTAGCCAATTCATCTCAAATGCCTACAAAGATTGCTCTGATTTCTGACTCCCACAGTTACATTGATCACATAACCTGTTCCTATCTTGAAGATTGTGATGAAATATGGCACGCTGGAGATATAGGTTCTTCAGCTGTAATGGAGGCTTTGCCTAAAGGGAAAACGATCCGGGCTGTTTTCGGGAATATCGATGATTCAGAGATTCAGTACCATTATCCAGAATGGCAGAATTTTGAACAGGATGGCGTACGAGTCCTAATGACTCATATTGGCGGCACGCCACCTCGCTACGCAAAAGGAGTGAAGAGCATGATCAAAACCCATAAGCCGAAACTTTTTGTTTGTGGGCATTCACATATCTGCAAAGTAGTTTTCGACCCCGAGTCCAATTGTCTTTATATGAATCCAGGAGCGATTGGTCAGCATGGTTTTCATATCATGCGCACCCTACTATTGTTTGACTTGGATCAGGGACAAATTAAAAATCTCCGTGTGGTGGAATTGGGAAAAAGGGGAAAATAAGATCCAAGTCTGAAGGCTTTCTTCAATTAGGCTATTCATTTGACCTCTGTGGTCAATCTGTGACCGATGTGATTAAAAAGCTTTAATTAAAAAAGGCGATCAAAATGATCGCCTTTCAAAAGATGATTGGGAAAGAAAGATTACTTTCCAAAAGATTTTTTAAGCTCTTCGATGTCTACGTTTTTGATTACGGGCATTGCGCACAATTGCTTAATCTTAATCACACGTGTGGTCTGACTTTGTCTTTTTCTTTTCAATTTTCTCTTAAGCGTAGTAACTGCCATGGTCGTATGTTTTAAATGAGTTGATTCGAAATGAATCGCAAAAGTAAGTAAACATTTCTTTTCTGCCTAAAATAAATCGGGAATAAATTGCAGGCAATTAGAGATTAAAAGGGTGCTTTACCATTTTTTAGATAAATTTGAAGCATAATCACCAAAAAATATCCATGCAAAAGCCAAGTCTTCCTAAAGGAACCCGAGATTTTGGGCCAATCCAAATGGCGAGGAGAAACTATATTCTGGATCAAATCAGGTCAACGTTTCAACTTTTTGGGTACAATCAAATCGAAACTCCCGCGATGGAAAATCTCAGTACCCTGACCGGGAAGTACGGAGATGAAGGAGATCAATTACTTTTTAAGATTCTGAACAGTGGAGATTATCTGAAGAATGTGTCAGCCGAAGACTTGGAAAAAGGTGCTTCAGCTACGCTTACTAAAGTTTCTGAAAAAGGACTTCGCTACGATCTGACTGTGCCGTTTGCAAGATTTGTGGTCATAAATCGAAATGACTTGACTTTTCCCTTCAAGCGATTTCAGATTCAGCCTGTCTGGAGAGCAGATCGCCCACAGAAAGGTCGCTATCGTGAATTTTATCAGTGTGATGCCGATGTGGTTGGTACGGATAGTCTAGTTTGTGAGGCCGAGATTATCTTGATGATCCGAGATGTTTTCGCAAAACTCAAATTGAATGATTACAGCATCAAACTGAATAATCGAAAAATTTTAACTGGAATATCTGAAGCAATTGGAGCGGCAGGGAAAGAAGGGCAGCTGTGTGTGGCGATAGATAAGCTGGACAAAATCGGTTGGGAGAAAGTGCAGGAGGAATTGATCGGAAGAGCGTTTTCTGAGGATTCTTTGGAAAAGCTGGCTCCCTTGATCAATCTGACGGAAGGATTTGAGGGGAAAATCGCTTTCCTTAAATCCTTTTTAGCAGGCAGCAAAGTAGGACTTCAGGGAGTAGGGGAGTTGGAAGAGCTTGCTGTGATCTTAAAAGGAATGGGTGAGAATTTAGATTTTGTAGACTTTGATGTCATGCTGGCTAGAGGATTATCGTATTATACAGGCGCTATTTTCGAAGTGAAAGTGAATAATGCTTCAATAGGATCGGTTAGCGGTGGAGGTCGATACGATAACCTGACTGGCGTATTTGGTCTTTCAGGAGTTTCCGGAGTAGGTATTTCTTTCGGGGTAGATCGCCTTTATGATGTATTGGAGGAGCTTGAGTTATTTCCGCAGGGAAGTGTCCAAACTTCAAAGATTCTTTTGACTCACTTCGATGAAAAGGGATTTAGCTATGCACTTTCGCATTTACAAAAGTTTAGAAAAGCTGGCATCAAAGCAGAAATTTATCCTGATTTAAGTAAAGTGAAAAAACAACTGGATTTTGCAACGAAGAAGGGGATTCACTTCGTTGGTATCTGTGGGGACAATGAAATAGCCGATAACCTGATCTCAATCAAGAATTTGGAAACGGGCCATCAGGAAAGTTTGACAATTGATGCTGCAATTTCTAAGCTATCTTAACCCACCTTGTGAATCGCGCTGACCGGGATGACGATTCCGCCCTTAAGCGAGATAAAGTCATCTCCTACTGCCCAAACGGTAGTTTCTACCTGGCAAAGTGAGCCATTTGCCGTTTCGAATGTAAGTTTAACTTTGGATTGGAGTAGATTGCTTAGCGTTTGAGCACGATGGAGATCGGCGGTTCTTTTGCGTAGTTAATCAGCTGTCAATTAGGACTTCTTTCTTGGAAAATTGAAGCGAAGAGATTTGCTCTTTGGAGATGATTTCTATAGTCTTTATACGTTTATTGTTTTGTATATAGATACTTGCATTCATCTGAAAATGTCGCCGAATATTACTTTATGGATGGTGTAATAGATATTTATTAAAATAAAATTTTGATTTTTTACAATATTTTTTTATAAAATATTGAAACTGATTAGTGATTATTAAATAATTGAAGAAACTATGTTTGATTTGATGGGAATGATGGGCAAAGTGAAAGAAGCTCAAGCGAAAATAAAAGAAGCACAGTCTAAGCTTCACTTGATCACTGCTATAGGAGAGTCTGGAGCAGGGTTAGTCAAAGTAACTGTAAATGGGGAACGAAAAGTCTTGACTATTGATATAGATGAAAGCCTTTTATCACCCAAAGAGAAGGAAATGCTGAGTGATTTGATCGTAGCTGCCACTAACATTGCGATGCAATCGATCGATCTAAAAATCAAAACCGAAATGAAAGCTGCTACCGACGGGATGATGCCAAATATACCGGGCATGGATCTGGGCAGCATGTTTGGATGAGTTCTGCTGCGATCGTCATATTGAATTACAATGGGCGAGAGATGCTCGAAACTTTCCTGCCCTCAGTGATAGCGAACAGCCATGTTGATATTTGGGTGATAGATAATAGTAGTTCGGATGATTCTATTCCCTTTTTGGAAGAAAAATTCCCCCAAATTCAGGTTTTAAAATCATCGCAAAATCTTGGCTTTGCCGGCGGCTATAACTGGGGACTGGATCAGCTTAGAAATGAATATGACTTCCACATCTTGTTGAATTCGGATGTTGAAGTGACTAAAAATTGGGATAGCGATTTGGTTAGGGCTTTAGAAAGTATGCCGGATTATGCTGCGATTCAACCAAAGATTTTGTCCTGGATATCCAAAAACAAGTTCGACTACGCAGGTGCTGGAGGAGGATTTGTGGATGGCTACGGTTATCCTTACTGTAGGGGGCGGATTATGGATCAGATCGAACAGGATTCAGGTCAGTATGATGATTCCATAGACGTAGACTGGGCGTCAGGTGCTTGTTTTATTGTTAGGTCTGAGGTTTTTCATCAATTCGAGGGCTTTGATGCAAGTTTTTTTGCGCACATGGAGGAAATCGATTTGTGCTGGCGAATGCGAAAATCGGGTTGGAAAATTGGCTACAAAGGAGATATTTCAGTTTACCACCTTGGCGGTGGTACGTTGCAGCGCTCTAGTCCTCAGAAGTTGTATTTGAATATTCGGAATAGTCTAAGCATGATTTATAAAAATGAATCAGCTGCTAATTTCAAAAAAATCTATTGGGTCAAATACTTGTTGGAGCACCTTGCGATTCTGAGCTACCTGATCAAAGGTCAAAAAGAACTAGCCAAGGCAATTCGGAAGGGATATGATGATTTTGACGGCACTAAGTCAAGCCTTCGCAAATTCCAATCCTATATAAGTAAGGAGCAAGAGATAAAAAGTAAAAGTCCAGTAACCTTTCTAGTTTGGCACTGGGCAGTTTTAAGAAAGAAAAAGTTCTCAACTCTTTAATCAAAAAGAACTGGATTGTTTTTCTTTCTGAAATAGGTTCTGATCTTCATCATCATCGCCATTGATACATATAGAATCACTGGAGAGCCCATGGTGATAAAAGAAGCATAGATGAAGAATAGTCGAATACTGTCAATTGGGAAGTTTAATTTTTCTCCAAGTTTAGAACAAACACCAAAAGCGCGCTCTTCAAAGAATAATCTTAGCTTTTCCATAATTTCATTTTGTTAAATCTCAATCTTTTGGCAAGATTGAAATAATTTAAAGAATAATGTCTATTCCATTTATTAAGAAACAGGTGAAAAATATTTTTTTACTTGTCCTGCTAACGAGTTGTGGTTCAAGAATAATGCCCAAAAGTAATTTTCTGGAAGATTCTAAAATCAGTCCTTCGAAACTTGAGTTTTTCAGAGACTCCATTCAATTTGAGGTTTCAGGTATTATTCCGATCGAATCAGTCATGTCACCGAAAAACCCTCAAGTAAGCCTTCATTTTGTAAGTCGCGAAAATTCGATTGATTTGGGCAAGTTTTTTCTGACAAAGAATTTTGAGGCTTTTCGATACTCGAAATCTTTCAAAATAGCCTATGAGCCTTGGATGGAATTTGCGACGATGGAACTTCACTTCAATCAGGGAGAAAAACAAACTACTCAGCCTCAAGAAAGGAAAGGTCTAGCTAAAGGAGTGATAACTACTCCGCTTTTGGCCAAGATTGGGAAAGTTTATGCAGATGAGCCCATTCCCGATGTGGGGCTTTACATCCCTACCGGAGTAGCAACAATTGATCAGACTCGCGCTCAAACTTTTGAAGTTTTATTTCAAACCGGTTCAGCTGAGATTAATTTAACTAATTCGAATAATGAGCAACTGAAGAGACTTCAAACATTTATCTCGGAAAACCCTTCAATAAAAAAAATCAGAATTACCGGAATCCAATCTCCAGAATCAGGAGAGGGCAAAAGTAGTTCTTTGGGAAATAGCCGAGCTAAAACTGTATATGAGTACCTGAAAAACTCTGGAATGATCCTTCGGGATAGCACCACTGAGGTGAAATCAAGGTGGAAAGATTGGTTTGACTTAAGGCTGCTTTTGCGGGATTATGATAAAATATCCACCCAGCGTAAAGATCAATATTATGATGTCTTGCTCAGTGGTTCAGATTTCGTCTCCCAATCAGACCAGTTGAAACGAATCTCTGGATTTGATCAGGTTTCCAGAGACTTGTATCCAAGACTTCGGGTGGTAAAAATCGAAATTGAGGCTAAGCCAACCACAGGATTAAATCAAGAGCATGCTTTGGAGCTTCGAAGAGTCCTAGACGAAGGAAGGGGAGGTAAGAACCTTGAGCATTCCGAATGGGCTATCGCTGGTGAATATGCACCGAGGCTTCGGGATAAGGAGGAAATTTATAGCAAAATGACGGAGCTATTCAGATCAGCTCTTCCGTACAATAATTTGGCGGTGGTTCGGATGAAAGAAGCACAGCAAACTTTGGACGTTGATACTAAGGAGAAGCTTTGGGACGAGGCTACCTGGTTACTAAACCAAGCGGCTCGCTTGGAAACCAGTCCTTATATTCTTCACAATCAAGGTCAGATACTTGTTTTTCAGGGTAATTATTGGGAAGCCTATCAAAAGCTATCGGATGCCTCTGTTTTGACCAAGAATGATGATTTTCTGAAAGCAAATGAAAGTTTGCGAGGCGCATTGGATATTATTCGTGGGGATTACCGATTGGCTACCTTAAGGCTTGAAAGCTCCTATTCAGACGCCAAGGGCTTATTTAACAAAGGTTTAGCTTCATTTTTGGCTAAAGACTATGCCAGTGCTAGTTTAGCATTTGAAGAGTCAGTGATCGCGCAGCGAGAATATGGCTATGGCTTTTATGGGCTGGCAATGATCGCGATGGCCACTGGTCAAAAGGAAATTGCGATGATTCATTTACAAAAGGCGGTAGCTGCAAGTGTGAATCTTTACCAAAAAGCACTTACGGATCCACTTTTTGAGGAAATCAGACCTGAATCTGAGTATTTCGAACTTTTAAAAAGAGGAGATGAGATATGATTTCAATAGTATTATCTGTATTGAGCCTAATAAAAATATTTAATTTGTTTTTATAGTCTGATTACCAAATAATAAATAGGTTTTTTTGTTTGGAATTCCTCTACGAAATCTCAAGTGGTAAACTTGTGTAACTAGCTCTTCCTTATCGGTTAATAGACTTTCAGGAAAAAGTTTCACAAAATTAAAATGTAAAAATAACAGGACTGTAAAGGATTCTCTTTTTTTTGATTCTATTATTTCGGTAATCCTTATATTTTGTTAGATTAGAGTTGGATTAGTTCTCAAAACTATTGATCATGGAGCTTTTGAAGTGAATCCCCAAATTTTATTTATCATTTAAAGTTTGAAAAATTGTTTAAGAATCTTTAACATTGAATATTAAGAATGTTTAACATTGAATATTAAGAATGAAACAAAAACCCAAAACAGATGCAAATGATCTATTAACTAAATTAAGTCGTCACCCGCCCCAACTCAATAGAAGCTCTCAAACCTATTGGTATTTCTTTCAGTCGGTTTACTAAAACCACGGTATAGTCGCAATAGAATTCTGAAATTCAGGAATTAATCTATTGCAATTATTT
>CAWUWQ010000186.1:0-2504 GCA_963926065.1 uncultured Algoriphagus sp. | reverse complement strand
GTTTAAGCACTCAATGCTTATTTTCGTCTCTTTGGGGGTGATGTGGGCTGCACACCGAATTCCTTATCGCAAGTATGCAATCTATGCGAGGTTAGGTGTCATTGCTTCGATTCCTCTATTAATGGTAACCTATCTATTTGGCTCCAATATCAATGAGGCAAATCGCTGGATCACTATTCCAGTTATCAATCAAGCTTTCCAGCCTTCTGATTTGGCAAAATTGGCCTTGATTGCAGCCATTGCAGGGATGCTGGCCAAACGTCAAAATAGCATCAAGGATTTCAAGAGCACCTTCGTGCCCATCATTATTGCGATTGGATTGATCTGTGGATTGATCGCAATGGCTAATTTTTCCACTGCGATCCTCCTGCTGATGACTTGCCTTTTGATCATGTTTATCGGTAGAGTTCCGGTAAAATATTTAGCAATAGTAGTTTTGGTTGGGGTTTTAGGCTTGACTACTGCTGGTTTTATAGGTCAGCGTGGGGCAACTTTGATCTCTCGAGTAGAGGCATTTTTGGATGAGGATGAGATTCCTTTCCAAGCGGAGCAGTCATTCATCGCAATTGCTACAGGAGGAGTGACTGGCAAAGGTCCAGGAAATAGCGAGCAGCGAAATTCCCTTCCTCACCCTTATTCTGATTTTATCTACGCTATCATTATTGAAGAGTATGGAATGGTCGGAGGTTTTGGCGTGCTTTTCCTCTACCTCGCTTTGCTATACCGAGGCATGCGGATTGTGGCCAATTCCAATAAAGCTTTTGGTGGATTACTTTCTGCGGGACTGAGTTTCGCGCTGGTGATTCAAGCTTTGGTCAATATGGCCGTGGCCGTTGGCCTTGGTCCGATTACAGGTTTGCCTTTACCATTATTAAGTATGGGAGGCACCTCATTAGTATTTACAGGGATATCCCTTGGAATTATACTTTCGGTAAGCCGAGGAGATCATCAAGAAGAAACACTGGCCAATACAGCCAGAAATAAACCAAGACTTAAAACAGCTTAATCATCGAGACGCAGCGCACATATCGCATTTTGATCAGTGGTGGAGGTACCGGAGGGCACATCTATCCGGCTATCGCTATTGCAAATGCTTGGGTGGAAAAGCATCCGGGAAGTGAACTGCTGTTTGTAGGAGCTATGGGTAAAATGGAAATGCAGAAAGTGCCTGAAGCGGGCTATCGAATTATCGGTTTGCCCGTGGCAGGAATTCAGCGAAGATTGACATTCGAAAACCTAAAGTTTCCGATGAAACTCTTGAAAAGTTTAAGACAAGCATCCAAGATCGTGAGTGATTTCAAGCCAGATGCAGTAGTGGGAGTTGGCGGATACGCAAGTGGTCCGGTGCTCTATGCCGCACAGCGGAAAGGCATTCCAACGTTGGTTCAGGAGCAAAATTCTTATGCAGGATTGACCAATAAAATTCTATCCAAGAAAGCTCAGAAAATCTGTGTGGCTTATCCTGATATGGACAAATTCTTCCCCTCAGATCGAATTGCCTATACCGGGAATCCTGTGAGAAAGGACATTTTAAATCTGGATGGTAAGCGCGAGAGAGGTTTAGCCCATTTCAAATTGGATTCAGAAAAGAAGACCATTTTGGTATTAGGAGGATCGTTGGGAGCACGGACACTGAATCAAGCAGTTTTGAAAGACATGAAGCAGTTGGACAAGGCCGGCTATCAAGTGCTTTGGCAGTGCGGTAAATTCTATTTTAAAGAAATGCTTCAGGAAAGTGAAGAGGCGGATTTGAAAGGAATTCACCTTCGCGAATTCATCCGGGAAATGGATCTGGCCTATGCTGTGGCTGATGTGATCGTTTCCAGAGCTGGTGCACTTTCAGTATCTGAACTTTCGATTGTGGGTAAGCCGGTGATTTTTATCCCTTCCCCAAATGTGGCCGAAGATCACCAGACCAAAAATGCAATGACCTATGTCAACCATCAGGCAGCTTGGATGCTAAAGGATGCAGATGCGGTAGGTCAATTGAAATCAAAAGTAGACGAACTACTCAGTGATGCGCAGCAAATGGCAGAACTGGGATTGAAAATAAAAGAATTGGCAAAGCCAAATGCGGCAACGGCCATTGTAGAAGAATTAGAATTAATCATCGGATGAGCTTCGAAGGGATGCATAACGCATATTTCCTAGGCATCGGTGGGATCGGCATGAGTGCATTGGCACGCTGGTTCAACCATGAGGGAATGACTGTATCTGGATATGATCGAACGTCATCTCCTTTGACAGATCAGCTTATTGCTGAGGGAATGACGGTGAATTTTGTGGATGTAGTGGATGGAATTCCTGAGTCCATCAAATCAAATCCTACTCAATCACTGATCATCTGGACACCGGCAATGCCTGCAGATAGCCCTCAGTTGAATTATTTCCGAGATCAAAACTTTCAGTTGAAAAAGCGATCTGAGATTTTGGGTATGGTAACCAGTACTTTCTACACCATAGCTGTGGCAGGAACTCACGGCAAAACCACTACCTCTTCACTT
>CAWUWQ010000185.1:0-4297 GCA_963926065.1 uncultured Algoriphagus sp. | reverse complement strand
TTCAGTGAAGGTTCGAATATCAATATTGGCTTTGTTCTCTGCTAGCTTTGCATCACTGGCTAAGCGAACGCTGGGCATCAGCCCCGCATTGCCTTTGAATACATTATTCTCAGCGATTTCAACAAGATTCCGCTGGATTTTTAATTGTTTGTTGTTGACGATTGCTAAATCTATGGCATCTTCCAAAGTCAGAATTTGATTCTCTGAGGTGGTTTGACTGTAAAGCGGAAATACGAAAGCTTGAACCAACAGTAAACTGATAAATATCTTTTTCATACGATTTAGGCTAGTTCGTTATTAATTTCTTTTAAGACTTCGTCTAATTGCTCGGCTTGTTTTTCTGAATTTCGATGGAACAATCGATGCACTTTAAATTTCAAAAGATTGATCAAAAGCAGAATTGCGGGAAGGAAGGTAAGTGAAAGTACCAATCCGAAAATCAATCCGTAAGCAATCGCAATCGCAGTTGGCTTGATAAACTGGGCACTTACTGAATTACTTAATAGCAAAGGTGCCAATCCAAAGACGGTAGTTATCGTGGTCAAAACGATCGGTCTAAACCTGGAAATTGCTGCTTCCATCAAGGCATCTTTCAATTTCATTCCCTGCAGAATATTTTCATTGTAGGTGGAGACAAGGACGAGTCCATTATTTATTAAGATTCCCCAGAGCGCTATCATTCCCAAAAAGGAGAAAATACTGACCGGAATTCCATGAATGAAAGTGCCCCAAGCCACACCAACAAAAGCGAATGGAAGCATAGCTAAAATAGCCATGGTTTTACCAACAGAGCGATAGTTAAGCATGAGCGTTGCCACGATTAAGATAAACACCATGGTCGTTGGTCCTTGACTTGAGCTTTGGGTCTTGCCTGAAAGTCGCGCCTCACCTTCTAGTGTATATCCGATTCTTGGAAAGCGTTCCTTAATCTCTTTTAAAACGGTCGCTTCTGCCTCTCCAAGAATTGCTGGGACAGATACCATCAAATTAGCTTTATCGGCTTCTACTCGCATTTCTCGCTCACCGGATTGGTGATTGATCTCAGTCACATTGGTTTTATAATTAAAAGTTGCCAACTCACTCATCGGGTAAGAAGCTCCTTCCGCTGTTGTTAGGCGCATGTTTTCAAGATCTCTGACAGACCTTCTATCTTCCACGTCGTACCTGACCCAAATTTTGACTTCTTCATCTCCCCGCTGTAAACTCTGCGCTTGAAGTCCAAAGAACCCTTTTCGGATTTGATCGAAAACTTGTGCTTCAGAGAATCCGAGCAAGCGCGCATTGTCATTCAAGGTCATTTCTAATTCCGGCATGCCGAGTTTATCGGTATCGGTCACGTCTTTCAAGTCCTCTTGCTTTTCCAAATATTGTCGAAGCATCGTTTTGGCAGTTCGTAACTCTTCTTCGTTTTTGCCTATCAATGCGATCGAAACAGGCTTTCCAAATGCAGACAAACTTGTGTAGGAAAGGTTTCTTGCTTCTGGAATTGGACCTACCTTATCTCTGATTTTGCTGGCTACGACATAAGAGAGAATATTTCGAGTATCACCTTCGAGCATGTAGATATTCAGGAATCCTTCATTACTCTTTGGCCCGATTACTTTCTCAACATAGCGAACAACTTGAAGATCATCATCTCGCTCGGCTGAGTATTCTTCATTTACTTCCCATACAGCAGCTTCAATCTGATCTAGTTTTTCCCGAACGATTTTTTCATCTGTTCCCAGCGGCAGCTCTAAATTTGCTGTCACCTGATCTTGATCGATATTTGGGAAAAATGTGCCTTTGATTAATCCTGAGCCCAAGGCAGCAATGGTCAAAACCATGGCAATTAAGACTATGATAATCGGAACCATAGGCAATCTCAAACTAAATCGAATCAGCTTGGAATAAAATTTATCACGGAATCGAAGCAATGAATTGTTGGTGATCTGAGTGATTCGCCAAGGCTTATCATCACGTCTTAGAGCTTTCGATCTTGCAATGTGAACTGGTAGGAAAAATAAACTTTCCAATAAAGCCACGAATAGGGTTCCACAAACTACAAAAGCAACATCAGAAAAATAGTCTCCGAGTTGTCCATCAAAGAAGAAGAAAATGCTGAATGCAAAGGCAGTCGTCAAAAGCGAAGAAATTATGGCAGGAATCACTTCTACTGTCCCTTGAATCGCAGCTTGAAGCGGAGTAAGTCCTTTCATGAATTTCTCATAAATATTCTCAGCCACCACAACTCCATCATCGACGATGATTCCTAATACGATAATCGTCCCGAATAGCGAAACTTGATTGATCGTCAGATCATAAAAATAGCTGAGGATAAACATTCCGAGCAAAGCCACAGGAATTTTGAATGCAACCCAAAAGGCGATCCTAGGATCTAAAAACAATCCCAATACAATTAAAACCAAAAGGATTCCTTGCCAAGCATTATTGACCAGTCGAGAAATAGAATCACTCAAGGGAATACCTCTATCCTCGATGATAATCAGTTGAAATAATTCATTTTTTGAATTGAAGTCCGTTACAAAGGCATTTAGGATTTCGGCATTATCGAGGATATCTTCATTGTTCCTGCTGAATACCTTTATCGTCACCGCCGGATCTCCATTAATAAAACTTTGATCAGGTTTATTGGCAAAGCGATCCTGCACATCTGCGATATCGCTAAGGTAGACGACCTTCCCGTCAGGAGTAGCTTTAACAATAATGTTTAGTAGGTCTTTTGCAAAGTATTTCCGACTATCCAATCGAATTAAAATACGCTGCTTTCCAGTCTCCAACTCCCCGCCGGAGGCTTTTACATTACTGCTGTTGATCGCATTTGCTACTTCTTCAAAAGTTAATTGGTAAGCGCGAAGGTCATTTTCTCGAAGTTTTACTTCAATTTCCTCATCAGGATAGCCTGATATGAAAATTTGGGATAAGCTGGGATTTAAAATCAACTCATCCTTGATGCCTTTCGCATAATCTTTGAGCATTCTTACACTTCCTTCGCCAACCACTCCAAGTGTCATGGTATAATTCAGGATTTCCTCCTTTGCAATGACTGGAGTATCCATTCCCTGCGGGAAAGTAGTAATTCCGTTTACTGCATTATTTACATCTTGGATGACCTCGTTGCGATCTGCGTCTTCAGTAAGTTCGATTCTGATAGTAGCAAAGCTTTCAGATGCAGTTGAAGTTACTCGATCAATTCCTCCAAGCCCTTCGAGTTTATCTTCTATTTTATTGATGACATCCTCCTCTACTTCTTGTGGGGAAGCACCTCGATATACTACATTGACTGTAATGAAGTTAACAGGTTCAGGAGGGAGAAAATTTGATCGCATATTTACCAGTGAGATCAGACCTACTACCAATATCAACCCGATCAGGATATCTACCGTCTTGGGACGTTGCGCTAAGAATTCAATGATATTTTTCATCTTATTGCACGATTTTTTTACCGGCTACCGGTTCTGCAAACTGTGTTAAAATCACCTGATCTTTAGCAGAAAGACCTTTTACTAAGACTGAATCCTGCATGATCTGGACTGTTTCGACTTGTTTGCTGATAATGAGATCTCCTTGCAAAATCAAAACTGCCTGATCTCTTCCAAGGGCTGAACTTGGAATCACATAGACATCGTCAAAGCTAGCCGATCCATAAGCTCCTCTCAGATACATTCCCGGCTTGATATTTTGACCACTGATTTGGAAGTAAACTGGAATATTTTGAGTTTGAGCATCTATAGTTCCTCCAACTCGAATGAGTGTTCCGATCCAAGAACCAGGCATTTCATTACTCGAGAAAGAGATCTTCTCACCCACTTTTAGTTTAGCAGCTACCTTGAGAGAAACCCCGGATTCAATTTCAAACTCATTACTGATGATAGTTGCGAGGGGTTGACCTGGGGAAACCAATCCACCTACATCAACCGTTGCATTGGTAATGATTCCATTGTAAGGTGCTACTATGGAGTACTTATTGAGTCTATTTTCCTGAGCTTTAAGGCTGTAAAAAGAGGTGTAAACACCACGAGAAGTCACAAAAAATTTCTCGCCTTTGGACTTCGTAGTTGGCAATTCCGCTAATGGCTGATTGATATCAATAGTATCCAAATACCGAAGCCATTCTGGATAATTATCCGGATAATCAGACTTTAAATCAGGCATAATACCTGTTATAGTATTTAAGAAGGCACTTTTCTGAGATTGAAGGTTGAGACGAAACTCTTCTGATTCAATGTTTAAAAGTGTTTGCCCTTTTCTAAAGCTTATTCCTGGCTTCATGGAAATAGAACTAGGCAGGATCAAT
>CAWUWQ010000184.1:0-3497 GCA_963926065.1 uncultured Algoriphagus sp. | reverse complement strand
ATGACTCAATAGGCAAAGGATCTGGACCTAAATAGGCTATAAGGGACTTTGGAATTCGCAATAACACCTCTAACATTTCATGTTTTTTTTCTGCTGAGATATGAGAATTACTCTCAATACTTGATTTGACCGTGATGATTCCTGCTTTAAATCTGGAAAGAAATTCCAACGCTTTTTCCCTTCGCTTGAATGCAGTTCGGATAGTGAAAACCAAAGGAAAAATAATTGCCAAGCTGATCATTGTGAGATCAAAATTGTATAGAAACTTGTATTTCAACGAAAGGAAAGTCGTAAGCCAAGTAATTACGATCGCAATAAAAGTTCTTGGTTTGATGATCGAAAGATATTTCTCCATGTAATAATCAAGACAAATTAGTTAAAATATGATTCGTTGCCGAGCCAAGTCATTAGCATGTCTTTAAAAAATTCAACAGCCTAAAGGAAATATAATAAAAATCTTTTAATCAGAATTCAAAACTTCCCACGAATTCAATTATTTAGCTACTTGCTTTCATTCAATTTTGTAGTAATCGAATAGCTTTAAACTCTACTTCTGCTCCTTCTGCTTGCACAGCTATTTGACCTTTTGAGGCAGTCGCCCCAAATCCGGAATTGACCAAAACCCCATTAAGCCAAACAGTAACTTGGTCTTGCTTGCATTCAACCTTCAGGTGATTCCAGTCTCCCAGAGCCTTTTCCGTTCCATCTGTCAAATTGATTATTCTCCGCTCAGTTCCTTCAGTCACGCCCCATTTTTCCTTTGGACCACGTCTTTCCTCCATATTTTCAACTTGGATGTTTTCTTGAATACACCAAAAATCACCTGCATTCTGATGCATCAGCTGCACTTCGATAGACTTTGGGAACATTTCATATAATGCTCGAGGAGTAGATGCATGAACCAATACGCCACAATTACCAGGTTCACCAGCGAATCGATAGTCTAGCTCCAAAATGTAATTTCATATACTGCATCAGTAATCAAATGCCCCTGTAAAGTCCCCAAGCTTACTAATAGCCCATTCCTTAGGATAAAAGGAATTCGTAGCGAACTATCTTTCTGCAGATCCGGCACATCGATATGCCATCCGATAAGGTCTTTCCCATTGAAAAGTGAGATCTCCTTGCTTTGGGAAAAGGCCACTTGTAATGTGAGTAGCAAAAGGGAAAAAGTATAGATCAATTTCATGAGTTCAGAGTAAGTTTTTTAAAAGTAAATTATCGTGGTCTTGCTTCCCAAATCCGCATGAAAAGCATGTGAGCCATTCGACGGGCATGCTCTTTAGCATAATTTGCTTTTTCCCCTTCAAAATACCGATCTATTGTCATAAACCAAAGCTCCAACCAATTTCCAAAATGAACCTGCTCAATCGAATGATCCATTTTCTTATCGACATCCTGATGGACTTTTGTTGGATTGAATTGTCCTTTTCCCGGTCCGCTTTGCAGCAGGATCATTTCCCAAAAATCTGACAAATGGACCAAATGAAGCTCCCAATCCTGAACTACTGCATTAAAGATCGGGCCTAGCGACTCGTGGACTCGAATTTCTTTATAAAACCTACGAACTAAAAAATCAACTTCTTTTCGGCTTTTTATATCAATTCTATCCACGTTCAATCTTTTAGGATGGGTTCCAAAACCTCCAGTTTTCCATCAATATTATCTGGAATCGGTAATCCTAAAACCTTACAGATGAGTGGGAAATGTGAATGTTATCAAATGATTCTATCGTCAAGCCGGATTTTAGTTGAGGTCCCTGAGCGTAGAAAATCCCATGCATCTCGGGATACTCTTGGCTGTAGCCATGGGTTCCTTTGACGCCTGTTTCATCCATTCGCATTCGACGGGCAATGACCTCACGGTATTCTTCATTTTCAATAAAGTAATAACCCAAATCAGCCAAAACAATCACATCCCCAATTCGGTCGCCATGGGCACTTAGATCTCGGTAATATTTCTTATCTGCCGGATCAAAAACTGTAAACCCAACTGCTTTCTTATTTATCTGCTCGATTACTTTTCTTTTATCCTTTGGGTCTTCAAGATAAATATGTGCTAGAGCCCCACTATTCACTACTCTAGCAGAAACCTGCTCGGTAATCCCATCAAGTGCAATATAGTTTTCCAAGGGCACATCAGCCATACCATGATCTGATACTACAATAATATTCACCTCTTGATCCAAACTTTTCACACCTTCAAATAAAGCCCCTAGCTCTCGATCAAGTTGCGCCAATCGTGTTGAAAGCTGAATCTCATTCATCGCTCCATAACTATGGCCGACATCATCCATATCAGAGAAATACATTGTGATCATTCGTGGACGAATCGAATCTGGCATTTGCAACCATTCAAAGACTTTGGAAACCCGGGTCAGGTTATTCACTTTGCCATCATAATCATAGTAGTAACTAGGCCGAATACCCTGCACATCAGCCTCTGATCCCACAAAAAAATAACTCGCTGCTTTCATACCATTTTTCTCAGCCAGTACCCAAAGCGGCGTCCCTCCATACCAACTTCCATCAATCACCAGATCGCGACTATTGATCCGATATATATCGTTTTTTATAGGATCATAAAATGAATTATCAACAATTCCATGGTGCTCAGGTCTTAATCCTGTGGCAATGGTATAATGGTTAGGAAATGTCTTTGTTGGGAAAGATGGAATTAAGGATTCTGCCTTCACTCCATTTTCAATAAATCGAGTAAGATTTTCTGGCTTGAAACGGGTTACATAATCATGCCTAAAGCCATCCAGGGATATTAAAATCACATGAGGGTCTTTTTTCTCTTGTCCAAATGCAAGGCTGTGAATAATACAAAAGCAAATGGTAAAAAAGGTCGAAAACTGTTTCATACTACATTTTTTGGAAGATGCTGGCAAAGTTCCTCCTTTCTAGCCAAAAGACAAATGAATGGATTGACTTGAGATTAATCTTTAGAGATAATTCAAAATGTCCCAGTCTTTTTTTACTCATCATTCCCCAAGATTTGCAAAATATTCCTTTATAGTAATTCTCAAAACAGCCTAAATACATCAATTTGTCACATGGTATAAATTTTGGGTGTAACCCTTCTAAATACAATCCTTTGAAGATTTCATACCAACAAAGATTCAGAACGATGATAGGTACTTTTTCATTAGGGACCATCAGTTACGGAACAAGTAATGCCGTAAAAGGAGGTACTAAAAGCGACCCGGTAAGTGGTGAGAATACGGCTTCGAGAGATATTCTGGGGTCAGCGATTGGAGCCAATCCAGGCATCATTACCGGCAAACAAATGACTAAGCAAGCGGAGGGACTTGAAAAGGATCTGAAAAACGAGAAAAATGAACACGTAAGTAATGAGATTTAAAATTAGTGGCATCCGAGTAAAATCTTGGATGCTAAATTCAGCATTCTTAGAATAGTACAAAAAGAGAAAAGCGGAACCCCCGATTTGGTAGTTTCCGCTTTTTGTGGGAAGTTGTTGTTACCACACAAGAA
>CAWUWQ010000183.1:0-5496 GCA_963926065.1 uncultured Algoriphagus sp. | reverse complement strand
TCCTTCGGTATTTGGATGAACGCCATCTGGCAGTAGCGCCTCTTTTCCCATAAATGGGGTGTATAGATCGATCAATTCTGAACCGCTTTCCTGTGCGATATCGATCAGCATGAGTCGCTGCTCATTATTCATCACGTCTGGGGTGATTCCGAAATTTACTCGTGTGACTGGTACTGGAAGGATCACATAGACTTTGCCGTCTACAGGCATTGTTTTCTTGAATTCGTGAATCATATCCAAATAGTCTTGTCTAAATTCCGAAGCAAATTTCCAGTTTTGTGGTTTGGAGTCATTGGTACCGAGCATGATGATCAGAATATCCGGCGCGAAATCTTTGACTTCCTGAAACTGCGGCTCATTCCAGTATGGAAAGTCACCTTTGCGGAGCAAAGTCCGGCCACTTACCCCAAAATTCCCCACTTGATAAGCTTCGCCAAGGATTGCCTGCATTTGAAGTGGATAGCTATTTGGGTTATCTCTGCCTGGACCTTGTGTGATACTATTTCCGACACAGGCCACTTTAATTGGCGCCTGGCCAAAGGCAAGACAATAGCAAAAAAGGAGTGCAAAAGTAAGTTTTAAGGTTTTCATAGGCTAATTGTAGGGTTTTAGGTTAACTAGAATTCTGCCATCTGACAGGAATTCCCGTCAAACTAGCAAAAAAATCCCTAAGTTCAGCTCAAATTTCCATGAGCAAGTTTTGCTCAAACCAAAATTCCCTTCATGCTACTTTTAGAAAAAATCCACCTTCGACTTTCTTGGCTTTCCATTGATGTGGTGCTGGGTGCTTTGGCTGGTTTGGTATTTTTTTCTAAACTACTTCGGATCGAATTGGAATGGCCTGTGTTTTTGCTTTTGGGTTTAGCAGTTTGGAGTATTTATACGGCAGATCATTTACTGGATAGCCGCCAGAAAACGGAAATGGATCTTTCCCCACGCCATCTTTTTCACTTGAAATATAAAAATAGTCTCAGAATCAGTCTTGGTTTGGTGTTGATCTGTGGGCTAAGTCTAGCTTATTATACTTTTGGTCTCAGCAGTGAATTAGTATGGAGTCTGATATTGGGTACGCTGATCTCTGCCAGCATGCTGCTCATTCGACTTGCCGGCAGAAGGATGGCTTGGGCCAAAGAAATTAGCATTGCTCTATTTTACGTGTTGGGAATTGCATGGATTCCATTGCTCCGAGTTAAGGTGCTAGATTTGAGTTGGGAGATTTTTCTTTTTCTGGGGAGCTACATTTTACTCGCCTTGATCAATTTGCTCATACTTTCGCACCTAGACCGCAGACAAGACCAGCTTGGCGGGTTTTTTTCCTCCGCATTTCTGTTTCCTCCGATCAAATTTATTGAGCTAATCAGAAGGCTTTGTTTTCTTTCTTTGCTGATTGGACTTGCGAGTTTTATTCTTTTGCCTTCATTTTACAGACCATTTTCCTGCATTTTAATAGTAATGTCCTTGGTGCATTACTTGGCTTTTTTCAACCCAAAACTTTCTGCTGAAAAAGTCAGATTGCGAACCGAAGCTGTCTTTATACTTCCGGTCTTATTGTATTTTCTTTAGACAAAGGCACTGTGTCCGGTAATCGCTCTCCCAACGATCAAAGAATTGATTTCTTTGGTGCCTTCGTAGCTGTATACTGCTTCGGCATCTGCGACAAATCGTGCAATATCATGTCGAAGTAAGATTCCATTTCCTCCGAATAAGGCACGGGAATTATCCACAATGGAGCGCATGCGAAGGGTGCAAAATACCTTGGCTAAGGAAGCGTGCTCATCTCGAAGCATATCAGAGTCCTGCATCTCTGAAAGCCGAAATACCATCGTCTGCATGGCGGTAAGATCTCCAAGCATCGTCACCAAAAGATCTTGAACGAGTTGGAAGGAAGCGATAGGCCGCCCAAATTGCTTTCGCTCGTTAGTGTAGGCCAGAGCTAATTCGTAGGCTCCGCGAGCGCAGCCTACTGCTTGCCAAGCTACTCCTGCTCTGGTCATTCGCAGGACTTTGGCAGTGTCCTTGAATGAATTTGCCTCCTGTAGTCGGTCAGTTTCCGGCACTTCACAATTCGTCAAGGTGATCAACGCATTTTGGACCGTTCGTAAGGCCATTTTATCCTCAAGTTTCTCAGCCAAAAATCCTGGATTGCCTTTTCTAACGATAAAGCCTTTCACTTGCTGATCTTCCAAATCCCTAGCCCAGATGATCGTCATATCGGAGAAGGTCGCATTGCCGATCCATTTCTTTTGACCATTCAGAATCCATGCATCCCCTTCACGCTTGCAAGTCGTAGTCAATCCTCCAGCTACACCAGAACCCACTTCAGGCTCGGTCAAACCGAAAGCTCCAATTTTCTCCAGCTTTTGCATTGGTGGAAGCCATTCCTGTTTTTGAGCTTCTGAGCCACAGAGGTAAATACTCCCCATAGCCAGTCCGCTTTGCACTCCGAAAAATGTAGAGATGGAAGTATCGATTCTCGCCATTTCCATTGCCACAAATCCTTCCAAAAGTGCTGAATGTCCCGGACAACCGTAGCCTTGATAAGTTAATCCAGCAATATCCAGCTCAGCCATCTTAGGAATGATCTGCATGGGGAATTCTCCTCGATTCCAATAATCATTTGCGATTGGCTTGATTTCTCGTTCCATGAACTCTCGCACTCGGAGCTGAATCTCGCGCTCGTGGTTTGGCAGGCTTTTACCTAATTCATAAAAATCCCCATTAATTGGAGGAATTACCTTGGGTTTACTTCCACTTTTCATCATCCCCATCATTTTGGAGAGGTCTTCCTCACTCATTTGGGAGACAAGGCCGACCATTTTAGAGAGGTCTACTTTTTCAGAAAGTTTAGAGATTTGATCTAGGTCTACCGAAGACAAAAGCTTTCGAAGTCCACCAATGGTTTTAAAAATATTTTTCATATAAAGGAATTTTGGGATAGTTTACTTTCCTTTAAAATAGTGAAAGATCGCTACAGTTTCATTGCTCCTTTTTATTCTCTCCTTGCACGGATGGTTTTTGGCACCTCACTGAAGGAGGTGAAAATTGTTTTTGCTGAGAATTTAGCTTTAAAAAAGATATTGATCATCGGGGGAGGAGATGGTTTAGATTACCAAGGTTTTGCTGGACAAGTTCGTGGCGAATTTTGGGAGCTTTCGGAGGCAATGCTTCACAAAGCCAAAAAAAATCTCTCAGAAAGTAAACTCGAGTTTCATTTGGGGCACTTCGAAGCTGATTCTGAAAATAAGTTTGATGAAGTCTGGCTACATTTTGTACTGGACACTTTTATTGATTTCGAGTTTGAAAAATTTCTTATTGACTTAAAATCTTCACTCAATTCAGAAGCTACACTCTATATCGCTGACTTTTTTGAGCCACAGTCTTGGACTCAACAGGTTATTCAATTTATCATGATGCGATTCTTTCGGACTTTTACCGCACACCCAAGAATTGATCTACCCGAGTACGAGCAATTTTTGAAGCAGGCAGGGTTCAAGAAATTGGATGAATCAAAGAAAAGAAAAGGCTGGATTCGAGCGCAACTTTGGAAATTCTAGGCTAATTGACTTTTGCTATAATCTCTTCAATCATTGCCTCAAAGAAGGCCCCATTTCCTGGCCCATACCAGTTCATCTCCCGCACTTCGTGGAAGTGCTCACCATATAAGCGATCCGGCGTGATATAGCCGATGTAGCCTCCATTAAAGGTTGTGATGATTAGATTGAGCCCTTTCGCGCGGGCTGACTTTTCCCACTTTTCATAAAAAACCCCTGACAACTCTCCCGAAGAAGCTATTAACAGCGTATTTCCGATAAGAGTAAAATCCAAGTGGGCATTAGTATCGCCTAGTAAATATTCGAAAAGCCAAGGTCGAATCCTGAGATTGTCTGAAATCCTCAGGTGAGGCTCCCGGAGAGAAATATCCAATCGTCCATGACCAATTTCCTTTCGATTGATCGTCGCAAATTGCGTCATGTGAATTCGAATCGTAGAGTCGAGCGCAGCAGCATATTTAGCCACTAATTCAGGTGTATTTCCAAATGAAAGGGGTCGATGACTTCCCACTGTTCCTGCTGCAAAAAGTGCAAAGTCATATTCACTCGCTTCCAAATCCTGCATGAGGTAAAACGGATAATCCCCTGATAATCCCATAAACTTGGAACTCATCGTAGTGGCATGTGCAGAATAAGTTAGAAAAGTGGCCTTCTTTCCGTCCCTTTTTGTGAAAATCAGCTGCCTGACAAATGGATCAATCGGGTCATTTTTGATAAATCGATTTTCAACCAAAGCCCTTGCGTCTGCTTTCCGGTAGGTTATGGAAACAGTATCCTGAAGAGAAATAGCCGTCCTTAAGGCTAAGACACTCTTTTCTACCATTAAATCAACAATCTCCTGATTGAATCCGCCAAAAGCCATCTCCCCCAAAGGTCCAGGCATGTAACCACCCATTCCGGAATGCGTATGCGTGGCAGTGAAGTTTAGCTGAGCAATAGGGAGGTTCGAATTTTCTACCGCTTCGCGGATAGATTTTGCAAGGAAAGGGTGAACGATCAGCAACTCAAAATTCAACCATGCAAGTTGAGTTTTGCCGTTGCTGATCGTTAAAGCTTTTACAAAACTGCTGTCTTGCACAAATTCGTAAGGCCCTCTAGGAGCATATCCTACCAAGTCAACAGGCTTAGCAGGGGTCATGTTAGATTTGGACCATCCTGCCGTCCAAGTTTCTCCTAGAGTAGTTTTAAAAGGAATATCCTCTAATCGATCAAATGTCTCTTTATAAAATTGTTGCTCTTTAATAGGAGAGTGGTCCACCGTAGTCAAGAGAATCAAGGCTAAAACAAAAAGCACTAAAAATAGGCCAAGGAGGATTTTTAGTGCCTTTTTGAAAAGGGAATTCCAATTCATGGATTAGTATTCAAATGTTCCGTGCTCACTTCGGATGGTTACTTTCTTACCAGAATGAGGCTCCACTCGACCAATGATTTGAGCTTCGACACCATAAGATTCGGCGATATCGATGATCTCTTCAGCATGCCTTTCGTCAAGGTACACTTCCATTCGATGTCCCATATTGAAGACTTTGTACATTTCTTTCCAGTCAGTTTGACTTTCTTCCTGAATGATTTTAAACAATGGAGGAGTCTCGAATAGATTATCCTTGATCACGTGCAAATTATCTACGAAGTGAAGGACTTTGGTCTGTGCTCCACCTGAGCAATGAACCAATCCATGAATGTACCCACGCATGTAATTCAATACGTCCACCATGATTGGAGCATAGGTACGGGTAGGGGAAAGAACCAGTTTTCCCATATTTACAGGTGCTCCCGGAGCGGGATCGGTGAGATTGTATTTGCCTGAATAGATCAAATCCTCCGGAATGGCAGGATCATATGATTCAGGATATTTTGTTTTTAATACTTTATTGAAAATATCATGGCGAGCAGAGGTTAATCCATTGGATCCCATTCCACCATTATATTGAGTTTCATAATTTGC
>CAWUWQ010000182.1:0-3505 GCA_963926065.1 uncultured Algoriphagus sp. | reverse complement strand
CTTCTTCCTGCTCTACCACCTACTTGTTGTAGTAATTGGAATGTTTTTTCTGTTGCCTTTAAATCAGATGACATAAGGCTTACATCAGCATCGATAATACCAACTAGAGAAAGAGTCGGGAAGTCATGTCCTTTGGTGATTATCTGAGTACCTATCAGAATATCAATTTCTCCAGTTTTACCTGAGCTACGATTTCTTTGATTTCCTTCGCTGTCCGAAAGCGATTGATGTAATCGACTTTTAACGGCAAATCGCCAAGTCGCTCTTTGAAAGTGTGGAAATGTTGCATGGCCAAAATGGTTGTAGGCACCAGTATAGCCACCTGCTTTCGATCATTGACTGCTTTGAATGCTGCTCGAATTGCTACTTCAGTCTTTCCAAAACCCACATCACCACAGACTAGTCGATCCATTGGATAGGATTTTTCCATATCTGATTTGACATCTTGAGTAGCGATTGCTTGATCTGGAGTATCTTCATATATGAATGAGGACTCGAGTTCAATCTGCAAAACCGAATCTCTGGTAAAGGAAAATCCAGGAGCAGACCTTCGCTTCGCATAGAGCGCAATAAGGTCTTTAGCAATGTCCCTTACCTGCTTTTTGGCTCGGCTTTTTTTGTTTTCCCATTCTGGAGAACCCAGTTTGGACATGGCCGGGGCAGTCCCTTCTTGCCCTGAATATTTGGAGATCTTGTGAAGGGAATGGATGTTCACATAAAGCAAATCATCATCTCGAAATATCAAACGTACAGCCTCTTGCTTTTTCCCTGAGACATCTACTTTTTCCAATCCGGCAAACCTCCCCACCCCATAATCCACATGGACTATGTAGTCCCCAGGATGAAGAGCTTTGAGTTCTTTTATAGTTAGCGCTTTCGATTTACTGGCTTTTGCTCGGGTCTTATATCTGTGAAACCGTTCAAATAGCTGGTGATCAGTAAAGCAGGCAATTTTCGATTGACGATCCTCAAATCCCTCACGTAATCCTAGCAGCATACTTTGGATTTGAATCGTGGGATCCAACTCCTTGAATATTCCGATCAACCTGTCAATCTGTTTCTCATTCTCAGCGGTAAGGATATTTGCATAGCCCCGTTTTTCATTTTCCGCCAAATGATTGACCAACAAGTCAAAATTTTTGTTGAATGATGGCTGAGGCTGACTTTCCCAAATGAAAGATTTTGAAGATGTGAGGTAAAATTGTCGTCCAAACTCAATTCTTGAGAAATTCTCAGACTGATGTGCGAAATCAGCTCCAGTTTCGAAAAGGTCAGCTGGCTGGAGAACCAGTTTATCATTTTTTGTTTTTCTGACAATCTGATCAAATTCCTGAGCGGCTCTATGAAAGCACTCATCCATCACATCTTTGGTCAGCTGGAAGTCTTTGATCCAGATTTTGGTGTCTTCTGGTAAAAAACCTAAAAAGGATTGCCGCACTTCTTGTAGAAGCTTGGTCTGAATATTTGGGATCAGGGAAATCTGAGGTACAATTTCAATTGAAAGTTGTGACTCAGGATCAAAGGTCCTGATGCTTTCTATTTCTTTACCAAAAAGCTCCAATCTGTATGGATGCTCATTTGAAAATGAAAAGACATCTAAAATCCCTCCTCTAATCGCGAATTGCCCGGGTTCATAGACAAAGTCGGTTCGCTCAAAGTCATAGCTCTGAAGCAACTCGGACACAAATTCCATGTCGACTTTCTCACCTACTTTCGCAACGAAGGTATTTTCAATTAGTGAGCGTTTATTGATGACCCGCTCATAAAGTGCTTCAGGATAAGTTACGATGACATGCGATTCATCTCGCTCGGTTAAGATTCTATTGAGCAGCTCAGCACGGATCAGGACATTTGCATTATCCACTTCTTCATAGTGATAGGCCTTCTTAAAACTAGATGGGAAAATCATGTGCTCATCTGTTTGAAGCAAATTCTGAAGATCCGAATTTAGGTATGCTGCCTCTTCTTTGTCCTGTGCGATGAGCAGGTGAATTCCCCCGCTTTGCCGGTACAAAGTACTGAAGAGAACCATGTCTAGACTTCCTGAAAGGCCTTTGACCTGTACGCTAGTAGTTTTACCCTGCTGCATGATCTCATGCGCAATAGATTGGAAAACAGGGTCAGCTTTATAGATAGAAAGAAAGTCTTGGCGATCCAAGGGAGATAGGCTTTTGAGAAAATATTTTGGTCAAAGTTAGGGCTTTATTGAATTAAGGGTACTTCATTGATCTAGAATTACTTTTTTCTGAACCTATGACCAAGAAAAATGTTTGCCATTATATGGATAATTCGAGCGCACAATTGAGTTGGTTTCAACGTCTGGAGCGAATGCATCCATACGAGACGTTGCTTTACTTGGGAATGATCGGAAGTGGGCTAATCTTCTTTTTTCTGACGGTGGCTTTTCTATTTTCTGGAGTGAATCAATTGGCTGGACTCAACCAGCATATTCCTATTGCTTTTCTGATTTCTACATTTCTGTTGATTTTGAGTGGTTATACCGCCACAAAAATGCGTTTGCATTATCAAGAGGAGCGTACGGATCTTTTGATTGCCTCAATTAGAAATACCCTAATCCTAGGAGTTATTTTCAGCCTACTCCAGGTAGCCGGATGGTATGAGTTGAATGAGATGGGGATTGATTTTAAAGGAATTCCAAGTGGGAGTTTTCTCTATTTACTTTCTGGCATTCATATCTTTCACCTACTTGGAGCGATGATTTTCGCAGCGATTTTATTGAATCAAATGCGAAAGCGAAAGGACGATGAGATCCAACACCTGATCTTGCTAACAAATCCATACGAAAAGATGAGAATCAGGCTATTTACATTCTATTGGCATTTCATGGATTTGATCTGGTTGATTCTTTTTGTCCTTTTTGTGATTAGTTTTTGATATTTGAAGTATGAAAATAACTATCGAAACCCTCGTCAATCAGGATTATCTTCAGGTGAAAGAGGGGTTTAATGAGACGCTATTTAAAAAACTCAGTCCACCTTTTCCTCCAGTGAAACTACTTCGGTTTGATGGGTCCACCAAGGGAGATTTAGTAACTCTTGAGCTGAATTTTATTTTTTTCAAGCAAAAATGGACCAGCGAAATCATGGAAGATCAGACCACCGACAAGGAGTTTTATTTTATTGATAAGGGAATCGAACTCCCCTTTTTCCTAAAAAAATGGACACATAAGCATCGAATCGTCAAAGACGGAGAGAACTCGATTATTCGAGATGAAATAGACTATCAGGCCCCTTTTTGGATATTGACTTGGCTACTTTATCCGGCAATGCTCCTGCAGTTTGCCTATCGAAAGCCGATTTATAAAAAGATATTTTCCTAGTTTCTGTCTAGATTTTCGCAGTTATCGATTTTGCAATCACCATACAATACCAGCGAATGACTCCGAATAGCGGATTCAAAAGCTTTACCAATCGCTTCCTTGATTTCAGTGATTTTAGGATCAGAAAATTCCCGGATCTTTCTGCACTGGTTGCAAACATGATGA
>CAWUWQ010000181.1:0-3508 GCA_963926065.1 uncultured Algoriphagus sp. | reverse complement strand
ACCAGCGACTACACCACTTTGGCAAGTTGCTTTAGCTACTGTATTTGCTGTAGTGATTGCTAAGGAAGTCTTTGGTGGAACAGGAATGAACATTCTTAATGTGGCCATGACTGCTAGGGCATTTTTGTATTTTGCTTATCCTGCTCAGATTTCAGGGGATCAAGTTTGGACCTATTTAGGGGATAAAGTGGCCCTAGATGGTTTCTCTGGTGCTACTGCCCTAGCTGTAGCTTATAACGCAGGAGTAGATGGAGTGCCAGTCACAGAAGCACTTTCTACCCATAATTCGGCATTGGGGGCAGACCTCTTTAGTTTTTCAAATATGTTTATGGGTTGGATCCCTGGTTCAATCGGAGAGACTTCTACGCTTATGGCGCTAGTCGGTGCTTTGATATTGATCGGAACTGGAGTAGCTAGTTGGAAGATTATCGTTTCAGGTTTTGCTGGAGCATACATTATGGGATTTGTCATGAATCTATTTGCAGTAAATGAATATATGGCAATGCCTCCTGAATACCATTGGGTGATGGGTGGTTTAGCATTTGGTATTGTCTTTATGGCTACCGACCCAGTATCTGCTTCTCAGACTGAAACTGGAAAATGGATTTACGGCTTATTGATTGGTTTCTTAACGGTAATTATCCGTGTGACCAATCCGGCTTACCCAGAAGGAATTATGTTGGCGGTGTTGTTTATGAACGTATTCGCTCCGTTAATCGATTATTACGTAGTTAAGGCAAACAAAACAAGGAGGTTACAACGTGCAACAGTCTAACACTTATATTATTACATTTTCCGTCATTCTGACGGTAGTATTGGGACTTCTTCTATCAGGAACTTCTCAAGTTTTGGGTCCGATGCAGCGAGAAGCAATAGCCCTAGATCAGAAGAAGCAAATCCTTGGAGCAGTGATTTCAGGCGATGAAATTGCAGCAATGACTCCTGAGGAAGTGAATTCTTATTACGGAAGTCATATCGCCTCTACGGTAGTTGATGTAAATGGAAAAGAAATTACTGATGCCACTGCTGCAGGTGTGGACGTAGGGAAGAATTATAAGAAGCCTGTTGAAGAGCGTCAATTTCCAGTTTATATCTTCCACGAAGAAGGAGATGTAGCTGCGGTTAAATCCTATGTTTTCCCAATTTATGGTGCTGGTCTTTGGGATGCAATCTGGGGGTTTCTGGCTATAGATACTGATATGAATACCGTGGGTGGAATTACATTAGCCCATGCAGGAGAGACTCCTGGTCTAGGTGCTCGAATTACAGAGCCAGGTGTTCAAGGAAGATTCGAAGGAAAAGAAATTTTCAACGAATCAGGTGAATTGGTAGCTATCCAAATGCAAAAGGGTGAGGGTAAAGATTACTCTGGCAATCCTCATCAAGTGGATGGTATGTCCGGTGCTACAATCACTGGTAACGGGTTAAATAATATGCTTAAAAATTACTTGGGATATTACAAAGCTTATATCGAAAGTAAAAAGTCTTCGACAGCAGTAGCTGTACTTTAATTGAACATCAACTCAAGAATATAAAAACATGAGTGCTGAAACTATAGAAAAAACGATCGTACAGAAGCCTGCTGAAGCGCTTCTTTCGAAACGTAGGAGGAAATTAGTATCTGATCCATTGGTGGATGAAAACCCTATTACAATTCAAGTATTGGGCATTTGTTCTGCTTTGGCAGTGACCACACAAATGAAGCCTACCTTGGTAATGGCTATCTCGGTAATTTTCGTGGTAGTGATGTCCAATTTGGCTATCTCTTTAATGCGAAATACTATCCCAAGTCGAGTTCGGATTATCGTGCAACTTGCAGTAGTTGCTACTTTGGTGACCTTGGTAAGTGAGGTATTGAAGGCTTTTGCATTTGACATGTATAAGGAGCTTTCAGTATTCGTAGGTTTGATTATCACCAATTGTATTGTAATGGGTCGATTGGAAGCTTTTGCTTTGGGTAATAAGCCTTATGATTCAATCCTAGATGGGTTTGGTTCCGCACTTGGGTATTCTTGGATTATTTTGACAGTTGCTTTCTTCAGAGAACTTTGGGGTTCAGGAGCAGTATTCGGTATTCCGGTATTTGAATATGCGTCTAGCCTTTTCGGACCTGATTTCAAATTAGCGACGAATGGATTGATGGTTTCTCCAGTAGGAGCATTTATCATCTTGGGATTGATTATCTGGGTACAGCGTACCAAGACAGGTTATGTTGAACACTAATTAGAAGCTGAAAAAATGGATTTATTTAATATAGGTATTCGGTCGATCTTTATCGACAACATGATTTTTGCTTACTTCTTAGGAATGTGTTCTTTCCTTGCTGTATCTAAGAAAGTAAGTACTGCAATCGGTCTTGGGGCTGCTGTTATCTTCGTATTGACGGTGACAGTACCAGTGAACTGGATGTTGAATGAGTATGTATTGAAAGAAGGTGCTCTTTCATGGGTGAATGGAGAATTAGCTTCTATAGATCTTTCGTTCCTTCGATTCATCATGTTTATTGCAATTATTGCTGCGATGGTCCAGCTGGTAGAGATGGTAGTTGAGAAGTTTGCTCCAGCGCTTTATGGTGCTTTGGGCATTTTCCTTCCTCTGATTGCTGTAAACTGCGCGATTCTTGGTGGATCGCTATTCATGGCTCAACGTGATTATACTTTAGCAGAGGCCTCTGTTTATGGCTTTGGATCAGGAACAGGTTTTTTCTTAGCTATAGTTGCATTGGCTGCGATTAGAGAAAAATTAAAATATTCCCACGTTCCTAATGGGTTGAAAGGTCTTGGTATTACCATGCTTTTGACTGGATTGATGGGATTAGCATTTATGTCTTTTATGGGTATCGATTTATAATCGGCTACTCAAACAGAAACGTCAAGGCTCTGAATTAATTTTCAGAGCCTTTTTTGTTTTCGATAGGAAAGTATTCGCCTGAATTTTTTAACTTTTGAAAAGTTCAACATAACCCAAACCTATCGATGAAATATTTATTTTCAATTATTGCACTCTTAATCTTTACTTTTCAACTTTCCGCTCAGTCGGGAGAATGGACCGAACTATTTAATGGTAAAAATCTAGACGGCTGGAAGGTCTCTGAAAACTCTGCTTCCTTCGCTGTAGAAGATGGCGTGATCAAAGTAGCAGGTCCGCGAGGACATGCATTCTACATGGGAGAAGTTGGAAATCATGATTTTAAAAATTTTGAAGTGATGGTGGAGTTGAAAACCATGCCTAAGGCAAATTCAGGGATTTTTATTCATACGCAATATCAAGAGGATGGCTGGCCAAATAAAGGCTATGAAATCCAAGTGAATCAATCTCACAGTGATTGGAGAAAAACCGGTTCTGTTTATTCCTTTCAAGATGTCCGTGAGACCTTTGTCCAAGATGGAGAATGGTACACTGAGCATGTCATTGTAAATGGAAGCCAGGTCACTGTTAAAATCAATGGTAAAACGGTCAATCAATATGATGAATCGAAAGATGAAAAGCGTGCTAGTGGTCTGGGTGA
>CAWUWQ010000180.1:0-3634 GCA_963926065.1 uncultured Algoriphagus sp. | reverse complement strand
AAAAGGATTTAAGTCGCTTTTCAGCAATCAATTTTCCCTTCAGGATAAGATTCAAATCACAGGAGAGACTGAGCAAATCCGAGATTTGGCTACCAAAGGAACGATAGTAATGGTACCTACCCATTTTAGTAATTTGGATAGCATTCTAATCGGATGGATTATCTCGGTTCTTGGATTGCCCCCATTCATTTATGGGGCGGGACTTAACCTTTTCAACATTTCAATTTTCGCCTACTTCATGAATGCGCTCGGTGCCTATAAAGTGGACCGTCGTAAGAAGAATTTGATGTATCTGGAGACTTTGAAGACCTACTCCAAGGAGGCGATCCAGTTTGGCTGTCATAGCTTATTTTTTCCAGGTGGCACCAGATCCCGAAGCGGCATGATCGAGTCTAGGTTGAAGCTTGGCTTACTTAGCACCGCTATAGAAGCACAGCGCGCAAATTATCAAGCGGGCATCACTGATATTTCGGGGAAGATATTCATCGTGCCAGTTACGATTAACTATCATTTTGTCCTTGAAGCACCTAGCCTGATTCGAGACCACTTGAGTATCACCGGACAAGAGCGGTACTACAAGGAGAATGATGAATTTTCCTCTTCCTATAAAATCTCAAAGTTTCTGGTAAAGTTCTTCACCAAAGGATCTGATATTTCGGTATCCATTGGAAAGGCGATGGATGTACTAGGAAATTATGTTGACAAAGACGGCAGAACAATCGATAAAAATGGAAGACAAATCGATACGAGCGATTATTTCACGTCGGATGGTGTGGTAACCATAGATACGCAGCGTGAAGAAGAATATACCAATATGCTGGGCAAGCGAATCGTGGAAGAGTTTCACAAAATCAATCGCGTATTCAGTTCACATTTGGTGGCTTTTACAGCCTTTGAGTTGATCAAAAATGAAAATAAAAAGCTTGATCTTTTTGAGTTGCTTCGATTACCTGAGGAGGACTTGATCATTGATTACGAGCTGTTTAGAGAGTCATGCCAACGTGTATTGACTACAGTTTATGAATTAAAGGCTCAGGGATTGATCAATACTGCTCCACATTTAAATACAGCTATCGATGAGATTATCCTTCACGGTATGGATAATGTAGGGATGTATCATGCAAAGCGACCGCTAATTCGGGATGAGAATGGAGCCATTACCACACAAGACATAAGTTTACTTTATTTTTACCACAATAGATTGACCGGATATGGACTCGAAAAACTCTTCTAAAAAGGAAAAAGTCATCGGAGTGATTGGTGTGGGAAGCTTTGGGACTGTTATCGCAAATATGCTTGCAGAAAAAAGCCAAGTGATCGTCTACTCCCGAAAAGCTGAAGTTGTTGCTGAAATAAATAGCGTACATACCGCTCAAGGGAAGGAATTATCCAAAAGCATTAAGGCCACAGTAGATCCTGAGGAGATTTGCCAACAATGCGAGGTATTGTTTTTCATGATTCCTTCTTCAGCATTCCAAGAAGTGGTCCAGACATTCGCTCCGTTTTTGTTTCCTTATCACTTGATCATCCATGGGACCAAAGGGTTGAGTCTGAACCTAGACTCTGGTGAATCACTCGAGACGGTCAAAAAAATCAGGAGAAGCCAGATTCTCACCATGAGCGAAGTGATCCTTCAGGAAACCGTTGCTGTAAGAGTTGGGTGTCTAGCTGGGCCCAATCTTTCAAAGGAACTTACGAAAGGTCAACCTGCAGCTACGGTGATTGCCAGCAAATACAATGAAGTGATCCTAGAAGGGCAGCGCTTGCTACGATCTGAGAAATTTCAGGTTTATGGCAATTCGGATATTATAGGAGTGGAGTTATCTGGAGTTTTGAAAAATATCATAGCGATTTCAGCAGGAGCTTTAGCCGGATTAGGACTCGGAGAAAATGCAAAAGGTTTATTGATCTCAAGAGGGATGGTAGAAATGGTGCATTTGAGCAATGCATTGGGAGGAAGTGTCAAATCAGTTTTTGGCTTGGCGGGAATCGGAGATTTGGTGACCACTTGTAATTCTGTTGATTCGAGGAATTTCACGGTAGGCTATCGACTTGCAAAAGGAGAAAAGCTCGAGGAGATTTTGGATGATATGGAGGAAGTTGCAGAAGGAATCAATACTGTTCGGATTATTAAAGGATTTCTGGAGACTTCCCAGCTTCGCGCTCCGATCACCGAAAACCTTTATCGGGTGTTATTCGAGGATTTGGAAATCGAGGAAGCACTTCAGTTTTTGATGAAATACCCCTTTAGTGTGGATGTTGACTTTGTTTAAAGTTTAGGGTTTTTCCTCTACTCCTTTTTACTAGTTTGTTTTCGAAGGTCACCTTAGGTAATGCGGTTTTTAATCAATGAAGAGCGCAATAAAATTTGACTAGAGGAGTTTTGGCTCTTTCAGGAGAGCAGTGGGTTTTGGCTTTTTTAAACCTGAGTAGGAAGGGTAATCAGTTTTTTCCTATCCAAAAAACCTTTGAAGAAAGAGTAAAAGGGAATTATATACTGGTGCGCAACTTAGCTAAATCTGGAAGGATGATATCCTTTAAAAAAAGGTAAGTCCTGAATTTTGAGTAGTTACTTAAAAGTAAAAGGAGGGAAGTTCAGCCAAAATATTTTCTAGATGTAGAGCAATTGAATTAAAACAAAGGGTTGGGCTGCAACTGAATTATCGTTTACCTAGCAGGGATTATTTTTACCAATAATCCTGTCCCTTCAGTGACCGCATATAGGTAGCCATCTGGACTTTGGGACACTTGGCGCACTCTTCCAATATTCTGAAAAAGCTTTTCCTCCTTAGAAAAAGTCGTCCCATTCATTTCTATTCTAGCAATATGTTGTTTGGACAATGCTGCCACTAAAATATTTCCATTCCACTCAGGATAGCGATCTGAAGTAATCAAGGTCATGCCGCAAGTAGCAATCGATGGAACCCAATAATGTTTTGGTTGCTCCATTCCATCTTTTGAAGTGATATTGGAAACAGGCGCCCCGTTGTAATTGATGCCGTATGTAATCACCGGCCAACCATAGTTTTTAGCTTTTTCGATCAAATTTAGTTCGTCTCCACCTTGTGGTCCATGCTCCACAGACCAGATTCGATCATTCTTTTGATCGTAGATCATGCCCTGTGGATTCCTATTCCCATAAGTCCAGATTGAGGAAACTGCTCCTGGAGTATTTACGAAAGGATTATCAGATGGGATACTTCCATCGTCTTTGATTCGGTGAACTTTCCCATGAGAATTGGTCAAGTCTTGAGCGTTATTCATGGTATTTCTTTCCCCGTTTGTGAAAAAAAGAAAATTGGACTTATCAAAAATGATACGGCTTCCATAATGTGTTCCTCCATTCCAGGCTGGGGTAGTCACGATTAAATCCTGAAAATCTGATACTCCAGTTCCATTTAATTTAAATCTGGCGATCGTTGTTGCGCCTCCCCCAGGAACTGTTTTTGCATAGGAGATGTAAATCCAGCCGTTCTGAGCATAGTTTGGGTGAGTTGCAATATCGAGTAAGCCAGCTTGACCGTTCACATACATGGGTGGAAGCCCCGTTACTTTGGTGCCGGTGAATTTATCTTTCTCAAAAATCAGAATTTCGCCTTTTCGCTCAGTGACCAACATTCTATCTCCACCTATC
>CAWUWQ010000179.1:0-6283 GCA_963926065.1 uncultured Algoriphagus sp. | reverse complement strand
TATCTTACGAGCGATTCAAAGAAATTAAATACGATGGGCAATTACCTGAGAAAATGGCTTTCCGTACGAATATGGAATTCCTTTTTAACTTAAACTCTAGTAATTACCCGGGAATCGCCAAGCAGATTGAAGTCCTCAATAATTGGGATAAACGCTCCGGAATCGAGAGTGAAGGTGCGGCTGTTTTTGCCTTTGTGTACTATTATTGGTGGGATAAGTTTACCGCTGCTGGGAAAAGTTGGGAAACCACCCTCACCGAAGAAGAAGCAGTAGAAAGCCTTCAAGCTGCTAAGGTCCATTTTGAAACTTACTTTGGGAAAGAACTTGTAGGTCTAGGAGAATATCAAAAGCTAGTACGGGGTAAAAGATCGCTTCCGCTTCAGGGAATCGACGATGTAATCACCGCCATGCGCTCACTTCCCTGGGAGAATGGCATGCGAAAAGGTATTCAAGGCGAATCTTATATCATGATGGTTCGCTTCGGGGATGGACTACCCAAGATCGAAACGATTAATGTCTTTGGAGCGAGCAACGATCCTGACAGTCCACACTTTGATGATCAAATGGAGCTTTTTTTAGATCAAAAGTTGAAGCCGATGAGTTTGGACAAAGCTGAAGTACTGAAAAATGCCAAGGAAATCTATCACCCTAGTTTAAAGAAATAGGGTTTGAATAGGATGTGACAACTCCCTAAACCTTGAAAATTAGCGACGAAAAATTGCTACGGATCATTCCTGAACTTGATAATTTCTAGCTAGTTTAGCTGAGAATTGAAATAAAAATTCTGTTCTCCCTCTAATCAATAACCCCAATACAAATGAATTTCAAAGACTCATTTCTAAGAATTTCTAAATCCGGGCTGATTTTTATACTCTTTTTTCAAATCGCTTGTAGTCCCAAATCTACCTTCCGAATCATTGACAAACCGATCACTTGGAATGCCGAACGGGAGGCACTTTCACTCCAATATTTAAAAGATCGACATGGTTTGGATCAAAAAGAGGCCAGCATTAACCCTCAAATGGTTGTGGTCCATTGGACTGCGATTGATAACATCGAGGTGACTTTTGATGTCTTCGACTCTCCGACAATAGGCGGAAGACCAGACTTGACCAGTGCAAGTAATTTAAATGTGTCTTCTCAATTCCTGATTGACAGAGATGGCACGATTTTCCGTATACTGCCAGATCGAACTTTTGCCCGTCATACGATCGGTTTGAATTACTTGGCTATCGGAATCGAAAATATTGGAAGCGATGACGCCCCATTGACAAAAGCTCAGCTAAAAGCTAATGAAGAACTGATTCGATACCTCAAGCGGAAATACCCAATTGACTATGTAATCGGGCATCATGAATATCAAAACTTTCAAACCACTCCGCTTTGGAAAGAGGAAGATCCCGATTACCGAACTGTAAAAACTGACCCAGGCGACAAATTCATGGCGAAACTTCGCAAAAATCTTTCTGACCTTGGTCTAAAACCAATCCCCAAGCTTTGAATTGGCATCATCCCTTTATGAAATCGAGCATGACAAAAAAGTCACTTACTAGAATGATTATATTCTGCGAGATTCCATGTGGCTTTATAAAAAAATTATAAACACATGAAACGAATTACCTATTACTGTGCTTATTTCCTTGTTTTCGGACTTCTTTTTTCTTCCTGTAAAACCCAAAAACCAGTATCTCCTTCATCAAGACCTACAGCCCCTTCCACCCAAGAGCCAAAAGAAACAAGTAGCACCCCAGAAAAAGTATTGCCTAAAATACCTGTGGCGTTACAGCCTATGAATTATCAAATGCCGGAGATGCCCAGAGAGTTTCGCGGAGTTTGGATTGCAACTGTGGCAAATATAGATTGGCCTATCTCTGGCACTGATTCTTACGAGAAGCAAAAGCGTGATTTTTTAGCTATTCTAGATTATTACAAGGGGCTAAACTTCAATGCTGTTATCGTACAAATCAGAACTGCCGGTGATGCCTTTTACCCCAGCAATTTTGCGCCTTGGTCTAAATACATGACTGGCAAGCAAGGAAAAGCACCGGGCACCACTGACAACCCATTGACTTGGATGATAAATGAATCACACGCTAGAGGACTAGAATTCCACGCTTGGCTCAATCCTTACCGAGCCACCATGACGTTACAAACCGATGATCTCAGTCCGGAACATGACTTCAATGCGCATCGCAACTGGATGCTGAAATACAGCACCAAATGGTATTATAATCCAGGTTTGCCGGAGGTAAAAGAACATCTCCTAGCTGTAATCAAGGAAGTTGTTGACAATTACGATATCGATGCAATTCACTTTGACGATTATTTTTACCCTTACAAAGTGGCCAAAGAAGTTTTTCCTGATAAAGCAACCTACGACAAATACAAAAAGCCTGGGCAAAGCCAAGATGACTGGCGAAGACAGAACGTAAACGAACTGATTTTCGCACTTAATCAGACTATCAAATCGAGCAAACCTTGGGTGCAATTCGGTATTTCACCTTTTGGGGTTTGGAGAAATCAAGACAAAGACCCGAAAGGATCTCCAACCCGCGCTGGACAAACCAATTACGATGATCTTTATGCAGATGTGATCCTTTGGATGAAAAACGGCTGGATAGATTACCTGATTCCGCAAATCTACTGGAGTATGGAGCATCCATTAGCCTCACATCGAAAGCTAAATGATTGGTGGTCCAATAATGCCAATCGCACCAACGTCTATGTGGGAAATGGACCTTATAAAATTCGAGAAGATTCGGATAAAGCATGGGAAAACCCAAGAGAAATCAATACCCAGATTTCCTATACGCGTACACTTCAACAGATTCAAGGCAATGCTTTTTTCTCAGCAAAATCCATGATGATGAAAAATAAGGATGTGGCGCAGCTCTTGAAATCAGAACTCTATAACGAGCCTACTTTACCTCCTGCCTTCCAACCAAAAACCCCATCGATTATCGATATTCCTAAGGTTTTGGAAGTAAAAGCTAATGACCAAGTCACGCAAATCAATCTTGAAAGACCACTTGATCCTGCCATTCGATACGGAATGATCCAAGGCGCAAATGAACTAAGCGGTCTGGCTGATGCCGAAATTCATCCAGTTTGGGTTGGTGGAAGCCGAGCACGAACGCTAGAGGTCTCCAGCTTAAACACCCGTTACATTTCTGTTCGTTGGATCGACCACTTTGGTAGAATCGTCCAAACTCAAGTTTACCAAATCCCTTAATCTCCCTACCATGAAAGATATGCTCGTTCGACTTATCGGACTTCCGGATTGCTCAGAAAAGGAAGCGCAACTCTTGAAGAAAGAGAAAATTATCTTTCGACGTGCCATCGCACCGGAGAAGCATTTGGTGTCTGAATGGGTTATGGAGCAATTTGGAGCTTATTGGAAATCAGAAGTCGAGGTTGCTTTTAGCAGGCAGCCAGTTTCAGTATGGCTAGCACAGAGAGGAAATGAGATTTTGGGATTTGCCTGCTATGAATCCACTGGCCGGAATTTCTTTGGACCGACAGGAACCCTAGCGTCTGAGCGAGGAAAAGGAATCGGGAAAATCCTGTTGATTAAATCGCTGGAATCCCTTCGAGAAATGGGTTATGGCTACGCGATTATTGGTGGTGTGGGACCATCAGAATTCTATGAAAAAGCTGTAGGTGCAAAAATCATCGAAGGCTCCGAAGTAAGCATATACGAAAATCTAATTCGAAAAACATGACCCAAAAATCCGTCAAATCTCCATGGCTTTGGGTCCCATCCCTTTACCTCACAGAAGGCATTCCATATATAGTCATCATCGTAGTCTCTGTAGTGATGTACAAAAAGCTGGGCGTCTCCAATGCAGACATTGGCCTTTATACCAGTTTACTGTATTTACCTTGGGTGATCAAACCGATCTGGAGCCCAATTATCGACTTGATAGGGACAAAGCGCAAATGGTTTCTCAGCATGCAGTTTATCCTTGCTTTGGTTTTCTTAGGGGCTGGATTAACCACGCCTGCCAGTAATTTCTTTTTCTTGACTTTGGCCTTCTTCTGGATGGGGGCTTTTGCTTCTGCTACGAATGATATCGCTTCAGACGGCATGTATCTAATCGCATTGAAACCAGAGCAGCAGAGCTTCTTTGTAGGACTTCGAGGGACATTTTATCGGATTGGGATGATCACAGGACAGGGCTTAATTGTCATTATCGCAGGATCTTTGGAAACTTCTCTGGGCGATAACACCCAAGCATGGTCTTGGACGATGATCATTGTGGCGGGGATGATGTTGATTCTCACAGCAGTCAATTATTTCACCACGCCTTCGGTAGAAGAACCCGAGGACATCCTTACTGAAAAACTGAGCCGCGCAGAAGAGCGAGCGAATTTTTTTAAAGTATTTGAGACCTTTTTTACCAAGAAAAATATCGCACTCTCCCTGGCTTTTGTTTTGCTTTACCGACTCGGAGAATCACAATTGGTGAAGATGGCCTCTCCGTTTCTTTTAGATGATAAAGTCGACGGTGGCCTAGCAATCTCGACGACTGACTATGGGTTAATCTATGGAACAGTAGGCGTGATTGCCCTACTATTAGGTGGGATTATGGGTGGAATTGCAATTTCGCGGGATGGACTAGGCAAATGGATGATCCCTATGGCACTATCGCTAAATCTCCCCAATCTGCTATACATTGCCCTAGCCTATTTCCAACCAGACAGTTTGTTTTTCCCGGGCGCTGTGGTGATTATTGAGCAGTTGGGTTATGGCTTTGGATTTGCCGCCTATATGGTGTTCTTGATCTATTTGGCAGAAGGAATTTTCAAAACCTCTCATTATGCGATAGCAACAGGCTTTATGGCCATGGGAATGATGTTTCCGGGAATGCTTTCGGGTTACATTCAAGAATGGCTAGGCTACACCTGGTTTTTCGTTTGGGTAGGAATTGCGATGATTCCAGCATTAGCGATTGCTGCGAGTGTGAAGTATCCGAGAGAGTTTGGGAAAAAGATGAAAGAGGGGAAGTAAGAAGTTTAGGTATTAAGTCTCAATCATCATTCAAGTTGAAATATTAACTATAGCGAAATCGGAAGGACTTTTTCTGCTCAAAATTAAAATTGTATCCAGATGTCTTTAACCAAACAATCCAAAATTGCCCAAATATTCTTCCCGGCAGCATTTATCCATGACTCAGAAGAAAACTATACCTGGTTAGAAAACCTGATCAAGGAAAATAATATTGGCGGTCTGACTTTTTTCCATAGCCGCATTTCTGCTGCTGCCAATTTTGAAAAACGAGCAGAAGTGTTAGACGTTAGCGGTACGTTAGAGAAAATGATTGGATTAATAAATCGCTATCAGGCGGTATCTAAAATCCCACTTTTGATCAGCATCGATGGAGAATATGGTTTAGCGATGCGAATCGAAAACACACCTCAATATCCATTTGCAATTTCACTTGGAGCCATGCAAAATGACGCCGAAAATCTGGTGGAAGAAGTCGGCTATCGGATGGGCTTAGATATGAAAGAAGCAGGTATCCATCTGAATCTTGCGCCCTGTGCTGATGTAAATACTAATCCTGACAATCCCGTCATTGGTTACAGATCATTTGGCACAGATCCTGAGAAGATAGCCAAACTCGCCCTTGCCAATTACAACGGAATGATAAAAGCAGGCATTGGCGCTTGTCTAAAGCATTTCCCAGGACATGGAGATACGCATTTGGATTCTCATCTGGGATTGCCGGTTCTTAACAAAACCAAAGCTCAACTTCAAGCCGAAGAACTCCTTCCCTTTCAGAATGGAATCGATAATGGTGTCGAGATGATAATGGTTGGTCATTTGGCGGTACCGGCGTTGACCGGTGGCAAAGAAATCGCAGCTAGCATAAGCCGGGAAATCATCACTGATCTATTGAAAGGAGAGATGGGTTTCGAAGGCTTAGTCATCTCAGATGCACTAAACATGAAGGCCGTAGCCAAACTTTTCCAATTGCCTGGACAACTTGAATGGGAAGCATTTAATGCCGGAAATGATATTCTGTGTTTCTCGGACCATGTCAGGGAAGGCATAGAAATAATCACTGAAAAAGCCTCTGATGAAGAAGTTAATCAGGTTTTTGAGAAAATTCAAAAGCTCAAGAAAAAGTTGGGAGTGTTCGATTTTAAACCTATTGGAGTCCCAGTATTCAATTGGGCAGCTCATTCTTCTTTTCAGACCAAACTTGCTGAAAAGTACATTAAACTACTTTCGGGAAGTATCGATATTAATGAAATCAAAAAATTAGCAGAATCAAAT
>CAWUWQ010000178.1:0-2891 GCA_963926065.1 uncultured Algoriphagus sp. | reverse complement strand
AAGTCCTAAACCTGCGGCACGAAGTGCCCAAGCTGAAGAAACCATGGCCGGCTCAATGATGGGATAGGCATAGCCATAGCCTCCTGTTTTCAAATCAGCAATCAGCGCTTCCCCTTTCGCCATTGCCTCTTCGAGTGTTTTTCCCCGAAACTCAATCATCAACAAGGCTTCAGGATCGCCTTCCACAAAGTATCGATTTTTAGAATACTCAATACTTTCCTTAGTGCAGTCCAAGATGATTTTATCCATCAACTCCACTGCAGTAGCCGGATGCTTCATTGCAACCTGAGCAGATTTCATACTTTCATGAATACTTTCAAAGTGCGCTGCCACCACGATCTCAAACGGCTCTGGAAGTGGATCCAAACTGATTTTTATTTCGGTGGTAAAGGCAAGCGTTCCTTCTGAGCCAGCTAATAGCTTACAAAAGTTAAATTTTTCTTTCCCTTCAAAAAACTCCGATTTCAACAATTCATCAACCGCATAACCTGTATTTCGGCGGTGAATGGATTTTTTGGGAAATTGAGCATGAATCTCCGCTCTGGCAGAAGGATCATTCAATTCATCAAAAAGTTGCCGATAGACTTTTCCTTCCAAAGTATTTAAGGTACACTTTCGATCAAAATCATCTTGAGAAATATCCCCAAAAACCACTTCGTTTCCATCACTTAAAATCGTATTCAAAGAAATCACCTTGTCACGAGTCACGCCATAGACGATCGAAGTCGTCCCGGAAGAGTTATTTCCTACCATTCCCCCAATCATCGCACGGTTGGCGGTAGAAGTGATAGGACTAAAAAACAATCCATGTGGTTTCAAAAAGCGATTGAGCTCGTCTCGAACTACTCCCGGCTGCACCCGCACCCAGCGTTCTTCTTTGTTGAATTCCAGGATTTTCGTGAAATGCTTGGACACATCCACCACAATCCCATTGCCGACACATTGTCCGGCAAGGGAAGTTCCAGCCGTACGGGGAATCAGCGAAGTACCATGTTCAGTGGCGAAATGAATCAGTTTTTGAATGTCTTCTTCCGACTTGGGAAAAGCAACTGCCAAAGGCATCTCTCGATACACGGAAGCATCGGTGGCATAGAGAGTTTTTGTTAACGAATCAAATTGCAATTCGCCTTCCAACTGAGTAGTAAATTCTTGAAGTAAAGGCAATAGGTCAGGCTGTTTTGAAGGCATGGTCAAAAATAAACCATGCTATTGGAATTAAAGAAAATAAGGAGAAAAGAATTTGAAATTATCGCTCTTCGAGATTTCCAATCTCGAAGAGCGATCCGAAGATTTGAAATCTTCAATTACTACATCCAAATCTAAACCTCGATTAATTCGGATTAAAAATCCGATAATACAGGTTCACGATTGCTGCCGATTCCTATCGGTGCCTGAACAGCGAGGAGAGCAATGACAGCAAGGATTTGAAAATTGATCATTTCCCTCCTTTCTTTGCAATGCACATTCGCTCAAACCATGTTCTTCTACCTATCTCAGTTTTTAAGTTTTTTGGCCATGCCGCTGACGATCATCAGTGTTTTGATAGTGGTTGGAGCGATTTATCTAAAGAAAAAATGGGGAAAGCGAAGCCTTTGGACTGGAATCATTCTGCTATGGTTTTTTTCCAACCCGTTTATCGCCAATCAAGCGATGTTGGCATGGGAACCGGTTTTCAAAGATTTTAATGCAATTGGAAATCATGAATATGGAATTGTATTGACCGGAGTGACTAACATGAGCAAAACCGCTTACGACCGCACTTTCTTCAACAAAGGCGCCGACCGGATCACCCACGCCCTCCAACTCTACCGAATGGGTAAAATCAAAAAAATCTTAATCACCGGTGGACAAGGTCTGAACCCAGTCAACTCTCAAACTGAAGCAGAAACACTGGAGCGATTTCTGTTGATGACAGGAGTACCTTCTGAAGATATTTTAATTGAAGATCAAGCCAAAAACACAGCGCAAAATGCGCAATTCTCAAAAGATTTTTTGGACAAAAATGGAATTGACTCTTCTCAGGAATTTGTACTGATCACTTCGGCTTTTCACATGTATCGAGCTGAAGCTTGTTTCGATAAAGTAGGCTTGAAAACTGAAACTTTCCCGACAGATTATTACAGTCACGAAACGAAATATGATCTATCCGCATTTTCATATCCTAGCCCTTCATCTATCGATAATTGGCATAAATTGCTGAAAGAGTGGATCGGAATTATTGTCTACAAGCTTGTTGGATATATTTAAATCTGGTTTGTAGTTTTCAATTGATTTTAAAAATCATCCCCCCCGTCCCTGTTCGTATCTCACGAGCAGTTATTGTTGATTCTTAATCAAAGCGAGTGAAGACACTCGTTTAGGCTGTCTAGTTGACTAAATCAAGATTATAGGTCATCCGTCATTTAAAAAATTAAACCAATAGCGTTTCCTTAATTCCATCCCGAAGCGCTAGCGCCACTCCCACTTCCTCCGCAAATTCGACCCATCTACTAACAGCCGACCTCACTTGAGCAATCTTTTCTTCGGGCTTTTTGATATTCATCTGTCTGGCCACTTCGAGGAAATCAGCGTCACTTATATTTTCTCTTTTCCCATGCACCGTCAGCGACTGCGAACTCACCCAAATACTTCCCGGTCTATAGGCATAACAAATATCATAGGCAGGTGAAAGTGACCAGTTCCCAATTTGATCCATGAGGAAAGCAAAGTTCTTGGTGTGATCGTCACAGTTTCGCGCCAAGACATTAAATACCATTCGAAGGAATAATTGCTCAGCCTCTGGATAGGGTAAGCGTAGCATTCGCATCGTCTCAAAAATCTGCTCATAACTGTAAAACCCTACTTGATTGAAATCGAAATGCCGGATTCCACACAGACTCTGCATATGGATC
>CAWUWQ010000177.1:0-4659 GCA_963926065.1 uncultured Algoriphagus sp. | reverse complement strand
TCCATTCACTTTGCCTTTAACTTCCATACCGATTGGTTCTTTCAATCCAAACTGACGAATTGTAGCGTCATTGATTAAAACTTCAGGAATAGAATCAAGAGGATTAAGCTGAATGGGTCTGCCTTCTTTAATTGAGATTTCATAAAGGTTAAGAAAATTCTCATCTATCAGAAATGCCGACAGGGAGTTTTCTCCAGCCGCTGTCCCTACAAAAGAATATGTATAGGTGAGAGAGGTGGTATTGCCAGGCGTACTTGAGGAGAAGCTGGCTTGGGCTACTTCAGGGATTTGATTGAGTTCAGAAGAAAGGGTTTCGTGCCTCGGGTTTTGACTTCGATCTTTGACTGGAATAATGATGACTTGGTCACTATCAAACCCCAACCGTTGACTTTTCAGGAAACTGAACTGCTGGGATACAATCCCAGTGGCAATGAGTAAGAAAATTGAAATGGCGAATTGGAAGGTGATTAATGCGCTCCGAATCGCTGAAATAGCAATCGTTCCATTCGTTTTTTTCGTAGACCCAACTCCCGCTTGGATCGCTTGCCATGCAGGGAGAATGCTAGCAACTACAGCAATCAAAAGTGTGAAAATCAAGGCTGGTGAAATCAACCAGGCACTTACAAATAAATTGAGTGTTTTGCCCGTGATCTCATTGAAATAAGGTGTGAAAATCAAGGCAATTCCTAACCCTAACACTAAAGAGATTAAACAGATTACCAGGGTTTCGAGAAAGAAATAGCTGACTAAATTCAATCTGCTCGCTCCCAGAATTTTTTGAATAGAAATTTCTTTTTCCCGAGCGGCTTGCGTCGCAGTAGATAAATTGATGAAATTGGCACAAGCCATCAATAAAATGAAAAGGGCAATTGTGCCTAGGATAAAGGAATAGCGCGCATCACTTGGAGGGTTGATTTCATCCTTTCGATTTGAATTCAGGTGAATCGATTTGAGGGGTTGAAGAAAAAGTGACTCCTTTTCCTGAACCCATTCAGGCGCATGAGTTTTTAAAATTTGAGGAAGTTTTGATTCTACAGAATTGGGGTCTGATCCTTCCTGCAAAAGCACATAGGTATAGTGATCAAACTGCCCCCAGTTGGAGAGTCGGGCTTCTCCGATCAATTCATCCAAGGAAGAAAAAGTAATAAAAGCCTCCGCTACAAAATGAGAGTTGTTTGGTATTTCAGCCATCAGCCCAGTAATAGTTAGCTCAACTTCATTATTGAAAAGCAAGGATTTTCCGATTGGATCGCTTGTTGGAAAATATCGCTTTGCCATCTCCTCCGTCAGGATAATAGAGTTTTTTTCCAAGAGGGCTTCCTTGGGATTTCCTCGTAAAAGGGGGATGTCAAAAATTCGAAAGAGGCTACTATCAGCAAAGTAAACCTGTTCCTCATAAAATTTACGATCCTCAAAACTGAGTAAATCAGTCCCGGGGTTTTTTCGAAGGCGCATCACTTCTTTCACCTCTGGAAAAGCTCCGATTAAATTTTTGCCTATTGGTGCAGAAGTTTTAGCCCAATTGGTCTGTGTGCCATCACTGTTGAAATCAAGTACAACTCGATAAATCTCATCGGAATTAGAATGGTACCCATCATATTGATACTCGTCATAGATGAACATGGAGACCAATAAAAAACTTGCGAGGCCAACTGCCAACCCAAAGCTATTGATCAGGGTAAATCGGAGGTTTTTCTTGAAAAGTGTTCGAAAACTGAGCTGTAAGAAAGATTGGAACATGGAGCTTAGCTGGGAGTTTTCAAATGAATGATCAATTATTCCCGAAGTTACTACTCAGGTCGGAGGATCAAAATTCAGAAAGGCTTTCTGCATTCAATTAGGGTTTCCTACACGAAGAATCACATTCCCGATTTTCTGTCCAGTCTCCACATAAGTATATGCTTCAACGATTTGATCAAACTCGTATACACGATCAATCAAAGGCTTGAAATGCCCTTGTTCGTATTGATTTTTTAGAAAATTGATGGCTTCTTGAGAAAAGGAAGGGATAGGAAAAAGCAATTTCTTTCCAGAGGTGAATTTATGCTTGAGTGCCAAAAATATATTTTCTAATCCAGGCCCAAGTTCGGTAGAGATATAGACTCCATTTTTGGTTAATAATGGTTTACAAATTGAAAAACGGCTTTTTCCCACCGCATCAAAAATAAATTCATAGCGTTCCTCGGTTTCGGTAAAATCTTCTGTCTGAAAATTAACTACCCGATCTGCTCCGAGATTCCTGACCGTATTCATATAATCTCCGGGGCATACAGCGGTTACTTTTGCTCCTATACCTTTGATCAGTTGGATCGCTGCAGATCCGATTGCTCCGGTCCCTCCAATAACTAGTACATGATGATCAGCGTGAACATTGGCGGCTCTTATATTTCCTAATGCATAATGGGACCCTTCGCTCAATGCAGCAGCAATTTCAAAATCAAGCCCTTCAGGAATCAGTGTCACGCCTTTATTTTCATGGATTACTTTGAATTCTGCATGTCCGCCAAACCCCTCATCATCAAAGCCAAATACTCGATCGCCTACTTTGAATTTGGATACTTTGCTTCCAATTTCAGAGACTACACCAGCAAACTCACAGCCCAATACAGGTTGATGTGGCCTGAAGAGTCCTGAAAAAAAGCGACTGACAAAATATTCTGCACTTCTAAATCCTGAGTCGGTTCGGTTTACTGTTGCTGCGATGACTTGGATGAGAATATCAGATTTCCCAATCGAAGGTTTTGCGATTTCCGCAAAGTGTATGACCGAAGGAGGACCATATTGAGTATAGATTTGAGCCTTCATAGGTTGAGTTTTTAAATGCTATACGGATCAAAGTTGCTGTTCGATAACGTGCATTAATGCGGTGATGTCTTTCTCCTCATTAAATACATTGATGGAAACCCGAAGGTATTCGCCACGCGTGGAAACGTAAATTTGATTTGCCTCTAGCTCGTGCTTTAAATCTGCAGGATTAATGCTTTTTGGTAGAAGTGGGGCAAAAAGGTGCTGCGCTAAAAATGGCTCAGGTTCAGTAATTCCTCCGATATGGGCAATAAAATCAATTAATGGCTGATTAAGTGAGCTGGAGTAGTTTTGAATTGCGGCTGGAGTCCAATCTATAATTTGATTCAAGCTAGCTTGGAGCATAGGCATCAAGACAAAATTCGCAGCCTCCCCAACAGTGTATCGCGTTGCGCCTGGATTGTATTCAGAGGCATATTCAGATAATCTCCCAAAGTCTCTGGCATTTACCCGATTCATCCATGATTCCTCAAGGGGAATTCCATTATGAAATTTTTCACCGATATAAGCTATAGAGAGTGAATATGGGCCGAGTAACCATTTGTAAGTAGCGCAAATCAAAGCATCAATTTGACATGCTTTTACATCTATTGGCATCGCCCCAACGGATTGTGTTCCATCCACGATGAAAACAGCACCCATTTTCTGGCATTTTGCACCAATAGCTTCCAAGTCAAATTTCAACCCACTCATCCAGTGAATTGAAGAAATTAAAACTACAGTGGTTTTCGCATCTATTGCTTCCAGTAGGTAGGTATTCCAAGATTCACCTTTGGAAGCTGATGTTGGATCTGGAGAAATCGTTTCAATTGTAGCTTGATTTTCTCTTGCCCAGCGTGCTATGGAAAAATAACCGCTTGGAAATTCGTCCTGAACCACAATGGCTTTTCCCCCAACTTTCGGTTTGATATTGGTTAAAACAGAAGAAAATCCATAGGAAGTGGATGGAATGATGGCCACGTCTGAAGACTCACAATTGACCAGTTTCCCAAAAAGTTTTCGAACCGAATCTACCCCTTCAAAGAAATCAGTTGGTTTTAATTTAAACGGGTTTCGCTGTTGGATTATTGAGGCAATTCCTGCTTCTTCTGAAGATTTAAGCTGAGGGCCTCTATAGGCATTATTTAGGTAATGGACGCCAGAATCGATTTGAAAGAGGTGTTTTTGACTAGTGAGCATGGCCCATGTATTTTAGTTTGTGATAAAAGTTTGCGATTCAGCTAATGATAAAGGCAATAAGATATATTTCCCTTTTGCGTCAGTTTGAATTGATAAGGTTTTTTGATCACTGTTTTTAGCTCCCGTCCAATTGTCTGGTATATAGGTTTTTATGGTTAATGGCACTGAGTAAATTGAAGGATCGAGATCCGAGTCAAGAGAGATGGTGATTTTCCCATTTTCAAGAGTGCTTGTTACGGTTGTATTTTGACGAGCCTGAACGTATTTGGTGACATCTCGAAAAGTCTCAATCCAAAGCTCATTTTCAGTAGTTTTCATAAAGGAGAAATAGTCTTTTAACTCATTTCTCGTTTTGGCTTCCCAACCTAAGTTTTCAACTCCGTGAATCACCAATACCAACCAGATATTGTCGTGGTTCATGGTCGTATCGATCCATGCTTTCATATCATCGAATGAATGACGGGTTAGAAGGCCACGCTGCCATTGGACATACTCTTTTTCTGAAACTCCTGGTTCAACTTTACTTCCGCGATTGATCTCTTCCAGCCAAGTTTCGGGCATTCGATTTCGCAGTGAAGGATAAATTTTATGCGCATATTCCATGACACGTTCATTCTCTGTTCCATAAGGTCCTTCAGCAGAGAAGATGGATTCTTCACCGATGAATTTCGAAAG
>CAWUWQ010000176.1:0-11837 GCA_963926065.1 uncultured Algoriphagus sp. | reverse complement strand
CTTAAGTTCATCAGCTACTTTTTTTAATCTCTCTTTTCTTTCATCATCTCTACTATCTACTATCCACCTATAAGCTTGAAGCAAAACTGCAGGACCTAAAAATTTATCCTCATTCCACCAATAGCTTGGACAAGAAGTGGAGCAACATGCACACATGATACATTCGTATGCACCATCTAATTTTTTTCTATCTTTTTGAGATTGAATAATTTCTGTAGTTTCAACTTTTGTATTTGTTTTCAACCAAGGCTCAATTGATTCATATTGTTTGTACAATCCACTTAAGTCCCCAATTAAATCTTTTTTAACTTTTAGGTGAGGTAGTGGATAAATATTTATATCTCCTTCAATTTCTGAATGAGGTTTTGTGCATGCTAAACCATTTTTCCCATCCATATTCATTGCGCAGGATCCACAAACACCATGAGCACAAGATCTTCGATAAGCTAATGATGGATCAATTTCATTTTTGATTTTATTTAAAATATCTAGTACTTTCGAAGGGCAATTATCCATATCTACCTCATAAGTATCTATTCTAGGGTTTTCTTCATCTGAAGGATTCCATCTATAAACATTTACTTTTCTAATGTTTTTTGATCCTGTTTTGTCTAGGTAATAGATGCCTTTTTGAACCTCTGAATTTTTAGGTAAATTTATTTGAACCACTAGTAAACTCTTTCTTGGGGTGGAAAATATTGAACTTCATTTGTTAAAGTTTTTGTCGTAACGGGTCTATAGCCAATTTTCGTATCTTTTCCATTACACCACGCAATAGTATGTTGCATAAATTTTTCATCATCTCTTTTTGGGAAATCTTCTCTTGCGTGTGCGCCTCTACTCTCTTGTCTATTGTAAGCAGAATCCACTGTTGTAATTGCTTGTCTTATCAAATTATCAAACTCCAATGTTTCCACTAAATCGGTGTTAAAAACAAGTGACTTATCTTTTACAGAAATTTTACCAATGCCAAGCAAAGCGACCCCAACTGTAGCTACGGTAGTCCAGCTACATCCTGTAGAGATAGAGACTATACCACTTACAAAACACGCTGCAAATAGAAATATCGTTGGATTCAGGACCTGAAGTCCATAATAAATCATAGCGGGTACGATGCCGCTGATCATCCAAGTTCCCGCTAAAGCACCAATCAAAAACAAAATCAAGATGCTTGACATTGCTGAACTGATACTCTTTACAATTCCGTCTTGGAGGGTTTCCCAATGAAAACCAAGTCGGAAAATCGCCACAATAGCTGCCACAGCAGAAGAAAGAATCAATACAATTTGGTTAGAACCGGAAAGCCCGTCAGTTCCAAATACCTTAATGTTTAATATTAATAAAACAATTAAAAAAACTAGTGGTATTAGAGCATCTAAAACCTTTGGTGTACGTGTTAATCCTTGCATTAATCGTATTTGGGTGATTTTAATCGTTGAATCTAAACAAAAATTACCAATTAGTCAGAGGATAAAAGTGAAGCCAACTCCTTACCTACTTGCCAACCTATAGCGACTCCCATCCCTCCAAGTCTAACAGCTGCCGCTGCTTTTTTACCTACTTGTTGTATTAAGGGCGATTTCTTATTTCCAAATGCCATAATTCCAGTCCACTCGGTTTCCCATTTGAACTCCTTCCCAGGGAAAATAACATTTGTTGCCAATTGCTGTAAGTGGGATTTGATCTTTGGGTTGACCGAGAAATTAGTACTATTCTCTTCGCCCTTATCCATATTTCTTGCACCTCCCAATAGGAGTCTCCCATCCAGTTCTCTAAAATATACGTAGCCTTTGTCCAAATGAAAACTCCCTTTCCAAGGAATTTTAAAATCAAGCGGTTCACTCAATAAGATCAAACCACGTCCAGGCTCGATTTCAGATTCTTTCCATAGTTTTTGAGTAAATGCATTGGTACAAATTGCAACTTGATTCGCTTTAAACTCATAGACTCCTTCCCCTGCCGCATCCTCAGCTATTACGATCCCATCATCTTTATTGATTTCCACAACTGATACCCCTGTCAAAATCCGGATACCCGACTTTTGGGTTAACCCCCAAAGCTCATTCATATATTTCCCAGGGTCTAATTCTCCCTCAAACCCATTTTTTACAATCGTTTGAATAGAATCAGAAAAGCCGAACCTTTCCTTTTTTTTAACATGAGAGAAGACATCTTTCTTAAAAATAGGTTTCAACAATTTGTTGATATCGGACATTTGATCCAAAGCCGAGGTTTGCTCCTTATCCAACAATTCATATCCATAGAAATGACGGTATCCTAAAGCTTTATCCCCAAATTTGTTCCTAATCGCGCTTATGCCTTGATATCTTCGCTCGACAAGCTTGACTACTTCTTCCTGAGTCATCTGCCAGAAATCATCCAAAATCTCTGTCAAACTTCCAAAGCAAGCGAAACCCGCATTTTTCGTGCTTGCTCCCGTCGGAAATATGCCTCGTTCGAGCACAAGCACACTAGCTTTAGGATTCTTCTTCTTAAAATGAATCGCAGTAGATAGACCCACAAAGCCCGAGCCCACCACGACGAGATCGTAATCAAAAAAGTGTTTTGTTTCCCAATAACTTAACATTCCATCTCAATTAAATAGATTTAAGACTAGTTTTAGTATTTTCATAAATCTAATTGATATAATCCCAAAATGCCATGAGAAAAATAGATAACCTACTCAATGAATATGGACAAAGTCATCAAAATGCCACTAATAAGCTGATTCACTGGTTTTGTGTCCCTGCAATTTTTTTTAGTGTAGTCGGCTTGGTATTCAGTATTCCTGTTGGCCCCCTCCCAGAATTATTGCCATTTCTGGGAAACTTCGCGAATTGGGCAACCGTAGTACTGGTTTTTGTTTTAATGTATTATGTATCACTTTCCGGTCCATTGACCCTCGGAATGCTATTCTTTTCTGCCCTTTGTCTTGCATTGGCAAATTTTCTAGACTTGACTTTTCCGGGCTACCTATGGGTGATTAGCTTGGGAGTCTTTATTATTGCTTGGATTATTCAATTTTACGGTCACAAAATTGAAGGGAAAAAACCTTCTTTTTTGAAAGATGTCCAATTCTTAATGATCGGCCCGGCTTGGTTGATGCATTTCATTTATAAGAAGTGGGGATTCTCTTATTGATTACTGCGAAATAGAATCATTGAGTACAGTGATTCCGAAAAGCTCTTTCAATCTTGAAATCGCCATTCGGTTCGAAGACGTAGCCATACTACTCAATATGGACTTCTTTTCTCTTGCCGTCAAGCGCCAATTGAGTGAAGCACGCTGCATATTTTGCTGGCTTACTGTCAATTCTTCTACCTGTACCTTTTCAGGAGCATATTCAAATTCCACCTTTTCTAGGGAAAAAGGCATTGATTCAGCCATATAATTGAATAGTACCTCATTCTGAATCGTCTGGATATTATCCCAATTGGCATAAATATTCTTAAATGGAGTGAAAATTCGTTGGAAAATTTTTGGAGGCAAAGTAGGTTGGATTTCAACTGACTTCTCGGAATCACGAATCGTAATCATGACAACACCAGAAGTGTTTTCTGCAATCCATTTTTGGAAAACATATAAAAATCTTAGGCCATCCTGAATCCCGAAATTATCCGAAAGCCCCGTATCCATTGTCTCCATAATGGGTTCGGAAGGCAGCTGGATGTTTGGGGTAATGAAAGGAAAAGTCGAACTCATACGCAAAGCCGATAAAAATCGAAGATTTTCAGCATCATGGGCAGAAAAAAATCGAAGAAAATCCACTGTTTGCTTTTTCTCCGAGACACCAGTTTTCCCTAGGACTGAAGTTCCAAAAAATGACATGGAGTGTGGAGAGATGACCAGTTTCCTCCCGTCGTTAGTGATTAAAGCTGTCACTGGAAGCAGTGGAATTTCACCTTTCGATTCAGGCATCTGGTAGGCGCTAAGTGGCTTATCTAAAATCCCTTCAGTATTTATATTGAGTTGATTTTCGAAAGCATAACCACGATCCTTTAGGTAAGATCGACCGCCATATTCATAATATTGATTACGGATAAATAGGTCGTTGACCAAAAGGCTAAAAATAATTGGATTGAGGTTATCAGCAGAGATTTGATTTAGGTACTTTTCGTCTAGGGGGTTAACTGATGGATCTTTCAAGGATCGAAGGTAAATTTCTCGAAAAAAAGCTGCCCCTAACACTCCACCTGAAGCTCCAGTCAGGAGTTCGGTATGCTTCAATATTTCTCCTGAATTTATTTCATAGATACTTTGCATGACCTTCACAGTCCACAAGGCAGCCCGCTGACCACCACCACTAGAGGCCATGATTACCAATGCTGGTTTGGTCTCGACAGGGAATTTAGCCTTCCAGTTTTCTAGAATTTGAAGAATTTTACTCTTGTCTTTGGCTACCGTATCCTTATGAAGTAAGGAATCGAGATGAGAAAGGGTATATGCCACAGGAAGAACTTCATAATCCATCCCAAAAGCTTCATGAGGACGATTTAGAAAATTGAAATTGGAGAAATAATTGATTAAAAAGACAAAAACAACGACAGCAACCGTAGCCCACCTTCTCAACCAAAAACTAACCGCACCAGCAATCATCACTAGAATTGCCAAAAGCAAGGTGACGCTCATTGCTGCTGGAAGTTGAAGAACAGGATATTCTTTAAAGAATCCCAAAAAGAGAATAACCAAGATCAAGAATAACTGGATCAGAAAAAGATTAAGATGATTTTGATCAAAGACTCGAAGTAGTTTTGCACTTTCAAACCGGGAAATATCTGGTCTGACTTTTTCCAATCCCAATCTCAAATTGACAAAATAAAGTATTTTGGTGTTTTGGTTTTTAAGTTCCTTGTGCTGGCTAATCATATTCACTCTTGTCAATCTTACTTTACGGAGTCGCCTATCTAAATTACCTGCAAAAAGAATAAAGAAGTCCTTGTTGGTCAAGGAGAAATAACCGAAAATAACTGTGTATGAAATAATGCTACCTGCCGAAAAACCAAGAAAGTAATTTAAAACTTCCCAGTCATTTGGAAGGTCATTTTCTAATTGAAAACTAATAAACCTATTGATGTAAATCAAATAAAAGACAAGTGGGACGATCGAGTTATTGACGCAATAGTGAATAAAGGGTTTATTTACTATTGCCAAGAAGGGGAATTTACCCCCATCCATGATGTAGGTTGACATGTGAAAACCCATCGTAAACATCGCAAAGCCAATTCCCATTAAAAAAAAACTAATCCATGAAACCTGATGAAGGTATTCAGGATCTAAAAACAAAAAGGGAATCCCAAGAAGGACTCCTATCCCTTCCAGAATGATCACCAATAAGACCGCCCAAATTAGGAGTAATGAGAGGTTTTTGCGCAAGTGAAGCAAGAGCAGTTGGATAGGAAAGCTGAACCAAATTTTGTCCCACATGAATTTCATTTTTTGAATAATTTACAGTTTTTCTATTATACCTCCACAATCATTTCAAAACCTTCATTTTTATTCACCAAAATAAATTACCTGATGTGTAATTTATACTGATTTACAGCATATTAACGATTAGTTACTTAGCCTACCTTATTCTTTGTCTAGAATTCCTCTTGTCCTTCTCTTAGAAAATTTTACCTTCACGACGCTAAATAGAAGAATATGAGAACTTGGTTTTTGTGCAAAGTAAAATACGCAAAGGAAAATGAAGAGGGGCTACTGAAGAATATTTCAGAGCAATACTTGGTAGATGCAGTTTCATTCACTGAAGCTGAAGCAATTCTTTACGATCGACTAGCCAGTCAAATCAGAGGAGATTTTCAGGTTACGGGAATTTCCAAAAGCAATATCGTAGACGTGTTTTTCTATGAGGATTCTGACATATGGTACAAGTGTAAGATCAGTTACTTGGTAGCCGATGCAGACAGTGGGAAAGAAAAAAAGGTAACCCAATACATGATCGTCACTGCTGAGGATGTGAAAAATGCTTACGACCGAATCCAAGAAAGCCTAAGTAATATGCTAGTGAGTTTTAGAATTCCTGATATTGTCGAAAGTGCGATTGTGGAAGTCTTCCCATTTGAAAAAGATGAAGTAACAGAGCAGTTACCTCCCGGGAATTTTAGACCAGTTTCAGAAGTGGAAACTGGTGATGAATAGCAAAAGGCCTCGATTGAGGCCTTTTTTATTTCTAAATGTTAATCATATTATTTTTCGGGCTCTACCTGTGCGATTTCATACATATCTTTTCCATCAACTTGTACCGGTAAATAGTAGGTATCCCCAATTTTAACATAAGTCTGATCACCTACTTTTATTTCTTCTCCTCCTTCTGGCAAAGCATCAACTATTGCTCCTGCCGGAGGGGGAACTACTGTATATCCTCCGTCTGACTTCTCATAATAAGTATTCCCATAGTAATAGTTGTTTACCGTTGGACTTACTTCTACCTCTTTTGAATCACTAGGTATTACTTTGACAGTAGCGCCCTGAGGAGCCTCGACTACCACATAGCCATCTCCATTCTCAATGTAAAATACACCTTGATCGTATTGATAATGCTGATTTTCAACAGAAACTATAATGGCTGTGACAGCTAGGGTTGCAACAAAAAATCCCCATGGATGCCATATCGGGCCCCAATAAAACGGTTGGTATGGATGATAGTAATAAGGTCTAAAACAGGAGAAGCCAAACCCACCATAGAAATATGGCGGTCGCGGATAGGGCCTATAAGGTGGGCGATATGATCGATTATTTGTGTTTCTCACATTCACATTGACATTTCTACTGTTATCAATGTTGATCTTATTGTTATTTCCTATATTCTTATTTCCAGAGTTGATGTTGCTATTACCTACTCGATTATTGGTTGTATTACCAACATTATTATCCTTTATAGAAGATACTTTACTATAGTTAGTAGTTTTTGGGGTTACTCTGCTGGAGCCACCATTAATTGTTGGTTTCAAGCTAGAATTGGTAGCTCTGGTTGTAGGTTTAGAAATTGTAGTAGGTCTATTAGTCATCGATCTGCTGGCTGTACTAGAGCGTGAAGGCGCAGGTCGAGAAGTTGCTGGTCTTGCGCCTCCTCTTCCTCCTGCGGCAGCTCTCATTCGCTGAGCTTCAGCAATTTCTGGGAAAATCAACAAGGCTAATACACCCAAAAAAGCTCCTATCAATTTTATTCGTGAAAGTTTCATAGCTATTTTTTTTTAAATTTTACTTCTGATTAAGCCAAGTTATTTGTCTCGCTCCAGGAGGTGGAGAGAATTCAAAAATGGAATTTGGATAATCCTGATTAAATTCCCATTCAAAAAAGTCTACCTCATGCTGATGAGAATAAGGCTCCTCTAAATAAGTGATTAATGTTTTTACTGGTAAAAAATAAATATCATTTGAAATCCAAAGCTGAATTGTTACCGACTCATTAGAGCATCCAATATGGAAAACTCGCTGTCCATTGATCGAGGTTTCTCCTAGGTATTGAATGTAATCCATTCCTGCTTCGATATCCTTTGAGAAAGATGGGTAAAGCACATCCGCAGAAGTCACTTCTACTCCAAATTCATCATACAACCAATCAATTGTCTCAATAAGATTATTTGGTGCATCTGCAACAGTAAAAATGTTATTGGTTAAAGAGTAATAGGAAACTTGGGATCCATCATAACTGTATTTATCCTCTTGTTTCTCACCATGAATCTTTACGACAAACTTGTTGGGGCCAGCAATTTTGACCTGACTAGATGTAAACTCTTTAATAAAAAAATTATTGGCAAAAGCCACATCTTTTGAAACCTGAGTTTTAAAACCCACCGATTTCAAATCACCAAAAACGCTACTCATTTTATCCAAAATTCGGATTGCAATAGTGTCTTTTTGATACTCCTGCGAATAGGTGGTAGTGACTATTAAAAGCAAGGAAAGCACAAAAAAAATTCTCTTTACCATAAAACTGTTGGTTATTTTTAAAATGAGTTGAGAATAAAATTAATCAATTGCTTCTGTTCGCACCAATTCAATCAAACGAAGCAGCATCAATTTGATGATTGATTACAAATTTGATTAATTCATCAAGTTGAATCCCGGCCCTTTCACAGGCGTCCGCGATATCTTCTCGACTTACTTGGGCGGCAAAGGTTTTATCCTTCAATCTTTTCTTGACGCCTTTGACTTCCATTCCTTTATACCCCTCAGGTCGCATTAAGGAATAAGCATGTGTCAATCCACTAAGCTCATCAAATGCATAGAGCATTTTATCCATTTCAGTTTCTGGCTCTACACCAAAATACTTTGGACCATGAGAGGCGATTGCATGGATGATCTCAGGATCGATATTTCTTAATTCTAACTCTTCTATAATTTTTCTGCAATGCGTATCCGGCCACTTCTCCCAATCTGCATCGTGGAGTAATCCTGCCAGATACCATCTGTGCTGATCCGACTCTAAATACCCGCTTTCCTTTGCAAACATTCGCATTAAATGCCCTACCTGCTGCATATGAACTACTAATTTGGGATTAGTGACCCAATCATAAAGTAGCTTTTTGGCTTCCTCTGTGGAAAGTATATTACCTCTGTTTTCCTGCGAACCAAAAACATTTCTGTTCAAATTCATATTGTCGTAATTCATTTTAAATATATTTTTATGTATTTTAAATAAAATTTAATGCTTTTAATTTTTTCAAATAATATCAACTAAGTACATTTGCACTATGATTAAGGGAGAAACTATCGATGCTTTAAGAGAATTTGCAATCACGTCAGATTATTTTCTGCATGCGACGATCGAAAAGTCAGGCAAAGTACTTTCCTCCCACTCAGCTATAGGGCCAATCCCAACACTTTTTGATCGAAATGAAAAACCAATATACTTCGCAGATTGCTTTTTATCCTCAGATTGGGCGAAATATGAGACACAGCGAATCAAGGCATGGAAAAACTCCCATCAGTCTTTTGTGGTTAATCTTAAAAAAATTAGTCATCCTGAATTGGAGACAGTTCCTACCAAATGGGAATTTTTCTTTATCAATGAGGACTTCGGAACTTGTTTGGGAATAGGTCATCTACTCCCTAACCCCAAACCTTTTAATATCGGTATGGGAGATTTTTTTGATCAAAAATTGGGTGAAAAAGAACTTTTAGATAGTCTTTTAGATGATAAACTGATCGGCTTTTGGGAATATGATCTTAATACCAAAACTAACAATCTGAGTCAAGGGCTTGGGCAAATGTTAGGCTATTCGGAACAAGAACTTGAAAAAGGAGATAAAATCCTTTTGCAAAAGCATGTTCACTCAGAAGATCTTCCAGGATTACTACGTGATCTAAGTCAATATTTCAATACATCTGGGAACCTTCCTTTCCGAAAGGAATTTAGAATGTACTCCAAGAACAACCAAATGATTTGGGTTTTAGGATTTGGAAAAACAACCAGATGGTCAAAAGAAGGAATTCCTTTGAAAGTACTCGGTTGTCTCGTAGATATTTCAGACAAAAAAAAGCAAGAGATTTGGATGAAAGAGCACCAACTTTTTTTGAAGGAATTAGCATTTGAACAATCCCATTCGCTTCGAGCTCGAGTAGCAAATATTTTAGGGATCTTGGACATATTAGAAGTTGAAACTAAAAGCGATGAATCCAAAAAATTAATTGATCTAATCAAAGATGAAACGAAGCGACTTGATCAATCCCTAAAAAAGAGCATTTTAGAATCTGTTGCAAAAAATAGATCTTTAGAGATAAAGTTCCTCTAGAGGCATAGAACAAGAACTTGATTTTTATCCCGTTTTGAACTACAAAACCCCTTTCTTAACCAAGGTGTATAAATCAACTTTCAAAAAAAAAGGAGCCACGCTCCTTTTATAAATTCCTGATTTTCCATTTAGATTTTAGATAGCCCCAAATCAGCCCGAGGCTCATTGCTTTTTTCCTCTGGAAGCCTCCATCATATCCCACATTTCTTGAGGTATTGCATCTAGATTATTAAACTCTCCCGCTCCTTTGAGCCATTCTCCGCCATCGATGGTCACCACTTCCCCATTTACATAAGAAGAGTAATCAGACACCAAGTACGCCGCAATATTCGCCAGCTCCTGATGCTCTCCTACTCTACCTACGGGCACTTTTTTTGCTGGATCAAATTTCTTCAACAAATCACCTGGCAATAATCTACTCCAAGCTCCTTCAGTTGGGAAAGGCCCTGGAGCAATCGCATTGGATCGAATACCATACTTAGCCCACTCTACTGCAAGTGATCTTGTCATGGCTAAAACACCAGCTTTTGCTGCTGCTGATGGCACTACATATCCCGAACCTGTCCAAGCATAAGTAGTTACAATATTCAAAAATGTGCCAGGCTGCTTAGAATTGATCCAATCTTTACCCGCAGTTAAAGTCACTTGGGAAGTTCCTTTAAGTACAATATCTAAGACAGTGTTAAATGCATTTGTTGAAAGGCGCTCTGTTGGGCTGATGAAATTTCCAGCAGCATTATTCAACACCACGTGGATTTCTCCAAGTGCAGCTTTTGCTTCTTTCCACATCGCCTCCACTTGATCAATGTCTCGCACATCACAAGCTATAGGAATTACTTTCCCTCCTTTTGCAGCCATCATTTCTTTGGCTGTTTCTTGTAAAACATCAATTTTCCTGGAAGTGATGACCAAATTCGCCCCTAATTCCAAAAAATATTCGCCCATCGATTTTCCAAGACCTGTTCCGCCTCCTGTTACTAATATGTTTTTACCTTTGAGAGCTCCCTCTTTTAGCATGCCTTCGGCTCGTATCATAAAATTTTTGGTTTATCGTTTGACTCGAAGATAAGAATTTCGGTCTGGTATTTGAAAGAAGAATTTCTAACCCTTTGATGATCTAGTTAGAAAATGAAATCAGTTCTTAAACTCATTTTAATCCTTTCCTTTCCAACCTTTTTTTTTGGTTGTGAGGAAGATGAAGACAAAAACTTCCAGACAGACCTTAGTTTAGAAGCCAATCAACTTTTTGGGATATCTACAGTTTGGGGCGAAAGCTTGTATTTCGGCCTACTGAATTTTGAGGATTATTCACAAATTTCTAGTGCAGAATTACCGGGATGTCCAAGCATTTTGATCGAATCAATAGAAAAAAGAGTCACATTAACTTTTGATCCTACTAATATCTGTGAGCAATCCGGAAAGGTAAAAAGAACTGGAAAATTGATCTTACAATATCATTTGATTAGCACCAATTCTTCCCCGTGGATCTTAACCTATGAGGGTTATACTTTTCAAAATAACATGATTAGAGGTGCTAGAGAATTTTCAGTAACAGCTTTGAATCAAGTCAAAGAAACATTTATCTATCTAAAGACAACATCCAACAAAGAATTGAATTCTACTTTTTCAGGAACGCTAAATCATAACTTAACCAAGCTCCGTAATATAGTAATCGGGCTGAGTTCTTCAGGATCGATTTCAGGTACTATTTCAACCGGACGTAACTTTAGCATAGATATCAGTAGCCCAAGACAGTCATTGGCAACTTGCTTTTCTCAAAATGAAATCCTTCCCATCGCGGGAAAAGAGAATTGGACCATTGATCGGGGCCAAAGTCGAGTGGTTATGCATAGTATTAACTATGAGACCTCCGGCTCTTGTGCTGTAACAGCACAAGTAACCCTTTCGGATGGCCGAAATCTTTTAGTAATTCCTTAAAGAAAAAAAGGCCTTGAATTTCTCCAAGGCCTTTGATAATTACATTTTTGAAAAATTAATATCGGTAATACTCTGGCTTGAATGGACCTTGAACTTCTACTCCGATATATTGTGCCTGATCTGTTGAAAGCGTATCTAGCTCGACACCTAGCTTTGCTA
>CAWUWQ010000175.1:0-9643 GCA_963926065.1 uncultured Algoriphagus sp. | reverse complement strand
ATAGAGGGAGTCTCTGATAATATAAACATGGCTTAAAGATAAAATAAAACCCTGAGTTGATTGGGATACAATCAAAAAAGCAAGCATTTATTCCATTATGGTATAATGAACAAATATAAGTACGAATCCCAAACCAAGAAGATTAGACCACTTTGGATGGTTAACTCCTTCATTTTCGAATGAAAGACTTTTAGACTCAATTAAAAAAAAAGCCTGACCAAATTTGATCAGGCTTTCCTAAATATATATTGAGAGAATTACTTCACTTCAAAACTTGCTCTTCTAGCCATTTGTCTAGCATCCGCAGAAGATTTGTCTACGCTAGTATCTTCGCCATATCCTTTATAAGATAATCTTGATCCGTCTACACCTGAAGAAATCAAAAGATCATAAACTGCTTTTGCTCTTCCTTCAGAAAGTTTCATGTTATAATCTTCTGGACCTAACTCATCCGCATATCCTTTAATTTCAACACTTACTCCTGGATTTCTCTTCATAAAGTTAGCAACATAACTTGCAGCACTTGTAGAGTAGCCAAGTGGCTTAGAGCTATCAAATGCATAATAAATATTTACGTAACCATCGTTGATTGCTTTCTTGAAGTAATCAAGTTCCTCTTTAATCTGTTCTACTGGACATCCGTTTGTAGATGATGAGCCAGGAAGGAATGGGCATTTATCCATGTGATCAGGAATGCCATCACCGTCGGAATCGATAGTAGTTCCTTTAGAATCAACTCTAGCTCCGGCAGGAGTGTTAGGCTCAGTGTCCAAGTAATCTGGAACGCCATCACCATCGGAGTCTTTCAACATATCTTTGATACCGTTGATTTGAGAAGCAAGTTCTTCCTTAGTAGCATACTTATCAGCAGCAATAAACCAATCAGCATGTTCTTCACTTTTACCTAAGTAGAACTGAAGCCCTAGGGTGCCAGACCACCAAGTTCCGTTTGCGCCAAAGAACCCATTATCGATTGCTGGTCTAATTGCTGTAGATCCATCAAAAGTAACAGTCTGTCGACCGTTAAGAACTGTTGAAATGTCACCTACTAAAGCAATATTTTTACTTAATTTTAATTGAGGGGTAAATCCGAACATGATAGTGTAAACATCGTCGTCGAAACCATTATAAAGATTTTCTTCAGGATTAACTCTTCCAATTCCAGCACCTCCGTGAAGTAATAATCCAAAACTTCTCGTAAACGATTCAAAGTTCATGATCCTTCCTACGTTTGCAACCCCTTGAAGATTTAGTCTATTGTATTTAGTGTTGAATGAACCAGTTGCAGCATCTGCTGAACCTGCCTCATTCATTGTTCCAAATCCATAATCTAGCTTTAAACCAAATTTTTCATTGAACATGTAACGTGCACCGAATTCGATGTGTCCCAGATTTAAAGTTGGTGAAAGATAGCCCGCAGCAAGCGGAGCCATTGGCTTGTTGAAACCGCCACCTATTTCTAGAGACCATTTGTCAAATTCTTGGGCATTTGCTCCGAAAGTCAAAGCGCCTGCCATAATTGTTGATAGTATTAGTTTTTTCATAACAAAAAATTTTTGTTTCAAATTTTAAGTGTTGATTAATGTGATTACAAATTTATAAACTTTTAATTTACTTCAAATCTAATATGAATTATTTATAACCCAATATTGGGTAAAAAATAATCCTAATCCTTTTTGTCAAATTTGAATTGGAAAATTAACATAATTTATGCCAAAAATGAAATTTTTATCGGAATTACTCAAAATTAATGGGGTTTCAGGAGACGAATATTTGTTTTCTAAATTCCTTCTAATTCACATTAAGGAACGGATGTCTGATTGGAATGTTTTGCCAGAAGTTTATTCAGGCGATGATTTTCATGATTGTATACTGTTAAAATTCGGCAACCCTAGAACTGCTGTTTTTGCTCATATTGACACGATTGGGTTCATGGTTAGATATGATAATCAGCTAATTAGTATAGGTGGGCCAGAGATAATTGGAGGAGCGGAATTAGTTGGTTTCGACTCCCTTGGTGAAATTGAATGTAAGTTAGTCGGTGATGAAAATGGGTATTTTCATGATTTCCCGAGAGGAATAGAACCAGGGACTCGTCTTTCTTTCAAGCAAAATATTCGAATTAATAAAGATTTCATCACTGCTGCCTACTTAGATAATAGGCTTGGTATTTATTCTGCGTTAGAACTTTGTGAAAATATTTCTGATGGCTGGGTAGTGTTTTCCACTTATGAGGAACATGGGGGAGGAAGTGTTCCGTTTTTATTAAAATTTATTCAAGAAAATGCACCTATCAAACAAGCTTTAATCTCTGATATTACTTGGACAACAGAAGGGGTCAGGCATCATGCGGGGGTTGTCATTTCCACAAGAGATAAATTTATTCCTCGAAAGAAAGCTCTAGATCGGATAATAGGTTTGGCTAAAGAAAGTGGGATATCATACCAAATAGAAGTTGAAGAATATGGTGGCAGCGATGGGCGAGAGGTTCAATTTTCCCCATATGCAATAGATTGGTGTTTTATTGGTGCTCCTGAGGATAATGTGCATACGCCAAATGAGAAAGTATCTCTGAAAGATCTGGAGGCAATGATTGATATGTACAAGTTTTTAGTTGCTAAGCTCTGATCGATGTCTTTAATTAAAATACATGACCGGTTTTTTCAGCCATACTTAAATGAAGAGACTCTTTCGAACAGAATTATAGAATTAGGAAGCCTTATCTCTGAAGATTTTGCCGGAAAGGACATGATTGTTATCGGAGTTTTGAATGGGGCTTTTATTTTTCTGGCTGATTTATGTAGGGCAATCACTACGCCTCATCAAGTTTCTTTTATTAAAATTAATAGTTACGAAGGTGTAGAAAGTTCTGGGACGATAAAGTCAATTATAGGTCTAAATGAGGATTTGAGGGGAAAAAGTATTCTTATTGTGGAGGATATTGTTGACACTGGAACTAGCATGGACTACTTGATTTCCAAGTTTAGAACTTACGAGCCAGCTAGCATTTCAATAGTCACTTTGCTTTTCAAATCGGAAGCTTTTCGGTTTAATTACGATTTAGATTATGTGGGTTTTGAAATTCCGAATAAATTTGTGGTCGGATATGGTCTGGATTATGATGGATTAGGCAGAAATCTCCCTTCAATCTATCAGCTCGAGACTTCTTAATTAATACCTACTAATGTACAATATTGTATTATTTGGCCCTCCTGGCGCAGGAAAGGGAACTCAAAGTGAGAAATTGATAGAGAAGTATGGTCTGACTCACCTTTCCACCGGAGATTTATTTAGAAAACATCTCGGGGAAGGGACTGAATTAGGGGTTTTGGCCAAAAAATATATGAACGAGGGCCGATTAGTCCCTGATGAGGTTGTAATTGGTATGGTTGAGGATAAAATCAATGAATCCAAAAACAGTACTCAAGGTTATATTTTTGACGGATTCCCTCGGACAACAGCACAGGCTGAGGCATTGGATGAAATGTTGGCTATTCATGGACTTTCAATCTCTGGAATGATAGCTCTTGATGTTCCAGAAGACGTTTTAAAGGCCAGAATTATAGAGCGAGGAAAAACTTCAAATCGGGTGGATGATCAAGACGAGGAGAAAATAAACACTAGAATTAAAGTTTATTTGGACGAAACACTTCCGGTGGCAGACTTTTATTCTAAACAAAGCAAGCTCAGTAAAATAAATGGAGTAGGGCAGATTGATCAAATCTTTGCTTCTATCACGTCTGTGATCGATAGTTACTGATCTCGTTAATTTTCTTAAATTTGCAATTCAAAACTTGGCTAAGCATTGTTGCTTAGCCTTTTTATTTTCATCAAATGGCTGATTCCAATTTTATCGATTATGTGAAGTTCTGTTCCAGATCTGGAGCAGGAGGTCCAGGTGCTTTGCACTTCAGAAGAGAAAAGCATGTTCCCAAAGGTGGGCCTGATGGGGGAGATGGAGGTCGAGGAGGTCACATCATTCTTAGAGGAACAACCCAAGTCTGGACTCTTTTACACCTGAAGTATAAAAAGCACGTCATTGCAGACGCGGGTAACCATGGTGAAGGAGGAAGAAGGACCGGTGCTGATGGTAAAGACGTCATCTTACAAGTGCCACTTGGCACAATTGCAAAAGATGCGGAAACAGGAGAAAAAAGATTTGAAATCACCGAAGATGGGCAAGAAGTAATCTTGACAAAAGGTGGAAGAGGAGGATTAGGTAATGAACATTTCAAAACTTCAACAAATCAAGCTCCGCACTATTCTCAGCCAGGAGAGACTGGAATTGAAGAGTGGATTATTTTAGAATTAAAGCTTCTTGCAGATGTTGGTTTGGTGGGTTTTCCTAACGCTGGAAAGTCAACTCTCCTTTCATCAATTTCTGCAGCAAGACCGGAAATTGGCGACTATCCATTTACGACTTTAGTTCCAAATCTTGGAGTGGTAGCCTACCGCGGAGATCAATCTTTTGTAATGGCCGATATACCCGGGATTATTGAGGGTGCTGCAGAAGGAAAAGGGCTTGGAATTCGGTTTTTGAGACATATTGAGCGAAACTCAATATTACTTTTTATGATTCCTGCAGATGCGCCAGATTTGAAAAAGCAATACGATATCCTTATCGGAGAGCTAGAAAAATATAACCCTGAACTGCTGGATAAAAGAAGGATTTTAGCGATAAGCAAAGCAGATATGTTGGATGAGGAACTGATGCGAGAGATGGAGCGAGAAGTTCCTAAAGGAATCCCCTTCACTTTTATTTCTTCAGTGTCGCAATTCAACTTAGATAAACTTAAAGACTTGATTTGGCAGGCAATTCACAATGATTAAAATGCCAGATTGTCAGTTTTCGCCTACTGGCAACAATATTGATAACAGAGTTTTGCCAACTAGAAAGAATTAATCTATGAAAGATAAAGAGCAACTTGATCAGGAAAAGAATCAAAACGATACACCTGTTAACGAGGAAATTACCGAAGTAAACCTAGAGGAATTAGTTAAAGAGGTAGAGGGGGCTGACAATGTAACCCCAGTCGAAAATTCGCTTGAGGAAGAGATTTTGGAGTTGAAAAATAAATATTTGAGGCTTTATTCTGACTTCGAAAATTACCGAAAAAGAACCTCAAAGGAACGTTTAGATATGATTACTAATGCCTCTGAAGACGTTTTAAAAGATTTAATACCGGTAGTTGATGATTTTGAGCGATCCCTAAAGGCGAGCGAATCTGAAACTGACAGTGCTAAAGTGAGAGAAGGTAATTTATTGATTTTTCAAAAGTTAGTAAGAATTCTTACGAGCAAAGGCTTGATGCCAATGGAAGACCTCGTAGGAAAAAGTTTTGATGCAGACACCCAAGAGGCAATCACGCAGATACCGGCACCAAGTGAGAAGTTGAAGGGTAAAGTTGTTGATGTAGTAGAGAAAGGATATAAGCTTGGCGATAAAGTAGTTCGCTTTGCTAAAGTAGTGACTGGAGCATAAAATTATGTCAAAAAGAGATTATTACGAAGTACTTGGAGTATCAAAGTCCGCTACGGCGGATGAAATAAAAAAAGCATATCGAAAACTTGCTATCCAATTTCATCCAGATAAAAACCCAGATAACCCTGCGGCTGAGGATAAATTTAAGGAAGCTGCTGAAGCTTATGAAGTTCTAAGCAATTCTGAGAAGAAGCAAAGGTATGATCAATTCGGTCACCAGGGCGTAGGTGGAGCTGGAGGTTATGGTGGAGGCGGAATGAATATGAAGGATATCTTCTCTCAATTCGGTGACATATTCGGTGGAGGCGGAGCAGGTGGTTTTGGTTCATTTTTCGGAGGCGGAGGGGGTGGTCGACGTACCAAAAAAGGTTCAAACCTGAGGGTCAAACTTAAATTGAACTTGAGTGAGATCGCAAATGGTGTAGAAAAGAAAATTAAAGTAAAACGTCATCTTGTTGCCGACGGAGTTTCCTTCAAGACTTGTTCTTCTTGTCAAGGTTCAGGACAAATCAAGAAAGTAGTCAATACTATGCTTGGTCAAATGGTTTCCGCGAGTACTTGTGGAGTCTGTGGTGGGAATGGCCAGTTGGTAGATAAAAAACCAGCAGAGGCGGACTCAAGAGGTTTAATCATCAAAGAAGAGGTTATCTCAATCAATATTCCAGGTGGAGTGGCTGAAGGCATGCAACTTAGTATGTCTGGAAAAGGGAATGAGATTCCAGGAGGAATCGCAGGTGATTTACTCATTGTTATTGAGGAAATAGAAGACAGCACGTTTCAGCGAGACGGGAATAACGTGATCTTTGATCTTTATGTATCATTTATTGATGCAGCGCTAGGCGCATCTATAGAGGTCCCTACGATCGAAGGTAAAGTGAAAATTAAAATTGATCCAGGGACACAATCAGGTAAAATGCTCCGATTGAAAGGGAAAGGGATAAAAGATATCAATGGGTACACCAAAGGTGACCAATTAATCATGGTTAATGTTTGGACCCCAACTCATCTTTCAAAGGAAGAAAGACAAACACTCGAGAGTTTGGTGAATTCAGAAAACTTCAAACCCGATCCAGGAAAAGGGGATAAAACCTTCTTTGATAAAATGAAGGAGTTCTTTTAAAAATTCAAGCCAGAAGCAATTCTGGCTTTTTTTATATTTTTAAAAACTTTTTGAAAGTCAACCCGTACCTTAACCCTATGCTTAGAAATTTGTGTCTGCTTTTCCTAATGTTTTTTGGAGGGGTGAGTCTGAGTAAGGCGCAATTAATTAAAGAGTTTAAGGTTACCCAGACTAAAGGGTTTGAATTAGCGGTTGTAGAATTTACTTCCTACAAAAGCACGACTAACCTCAAGAGAATTCGCTCAACAGATCCGCTTTATATTCACGGCCACTTAGAAAAGACTAATATCCTCCCGGTTTTCTCTTATTCTATTTCCAATAATGTGCTCACCGCAGCTCTGGTTCATAAGAATGTTGAGTCTGAAAACTTGGGCAAAAGTATCACTTCCAAAATTTTCTCGAGTTCATCTATAGATTTTGATCATACTTGGGATCTTGGTCTTACGACTAACTTCCTGTACTACCTTGATTTTAACCTTGGAATGGGGAGATCGGATTTTGATCTGGCCAATTTGACCATCAATCAATTGAAAATAAAAAGTGCAAGTGCGGATGTTCATGTGCATTACAGCTCAGAAAGTCCAAACCAAGTCCAAATGGACACTCTACTCGTCACTCTGAATATGGGTACCGTGACGTTGGATAAGGTTAATTTCACTAATGCGAAAAAGATAATCGTAGAAGTTAACTATGGGAAAATCAACCTTGACTTCTCAGGAGGAATGTCCAATGGTAGTCAGGTCATAGCGGCAGTTGGTGCAGGTACGCTGAATTTAACCTTGCCCTCGGATTCTTACCCGATCAAAATAAAAATGAAAACCACCCCAATGTGTAGGACCAATCTTCCAAAATATTTTAAGGCTTTGGGTGATGATACCTATGTCACGAGAGGATATAAGGAATCGGACCCTAGAAGAATTGAATTAACCATTGATGTTGGAGTGGGTTCTATTAATGTTGAATAATGCTTACTTTTTGAGGGGATGCTAAAAATTGAAAAACTCAGTAAATCTTATAATGCTACAAAAGCACTTTCAGACGTAGATCTGGAGGTTTCAAAGGGTATTATTTTCGGCCTTTTGGGACCAAATGGAGCAGGAAAAACAACCCTGATCCGAATCATTAATCAAATCATTGATAGTGACTCGGGTTCCGTTTTTATCAATGGAGAATTACTGGCTCCAAAACATATCGCACAGATCGGATATTTGCCTGAGGAGCGAGGACTGTATAAAAAAATGTCTGTCTGGGATCAAATGATTTATTTTGCTAGGCTAAAGGGACTATCCTCCGTTGATGCTAAAAGCAAGATCAATCATTGGTTGGATAAGTTGGAAATCTCGAACTGGAAACAGAAAAAGATTGAAGACCTTTCAAAAGGAATGGCTCAAAAAGTCCAGTTTATCTCCACGGTGATTCATAATCCGCCACTATTGATCTTGGATGAACCCTTTTCAGGATTTGATCCAGTGAATGCGGAAATTATCAAAAATGAGATTTTGGCACTGAAAGAAAAAGGAACCACAGTGATCCTTTCAACTCATCGAATGGAGTCTGTGGAGCTACTCTGCGATCAAGTTGCAATGATCAACCGCTCCAAGAAAATTCTAGATGGGACGATTAAACAAGTCAAGTCAAGCTTTCGCCCCGAAGTTTATTCCATTACGATTGATCACTTAACTCAGATGATTCCCAAGGAGTGGGCAGCAAAGCAGGAAGACTCATCCTTTCATTTTACACTTCCACTAAGTGGTAAAACCCCCAATCTGTTGCTTCACGAGTTGATGGAATATGGGGAAATCATGAAGTTTCAAGAGGTAATTCCAAGTATGGAAGAGATTTTTATTCATCAAGTAAAAGCATCAGAAAATGGATAAAATATGGCTTGTCATCCAGCGAGAATACCTAGCTCGCGTCAAGAAAAAATCATTCTTATTGGTCACTTTGTTGACCCCGCTTATCTTCCCGGCGATCATGGGTGTATTCGTTTTGATCGCATTGGAAGAAAAAGACAATCAATCGCTACGAATCATCGAGGTGATTGACGAAAACAAGCTCTTTTTCCTGGAGAGTTCGGAGCAGTACGCATTTTCATTCTCCAATACAACAGTCGAGGAAGCCAAAGAACTGGTCCAAAATGGTGAACGCTATGGGTTTTTACTGATCCCAAAGATTGACCTGAAATCTCCAGTGGGGATTACTTATTATGGCGAGGAGAATCCAAATATGAATTTGATCAACTATTTGGAAAACAACCTCAAAAAGAAAATCGAGGAACAGCGTTTATTTGAAAGTGGGATTGATCCTAAAATCATCAACGAGGTCCGCACCAAAGTCGCAATCAAATCCATCACGCTTGATGATCAAGGGGCCGAAACGGTAAGCGATGCTACTGTCAATTACGCGATTGGGTTTTTGGCGGGGATTCTGATTTACATGTTTATTTTCATTTATGGCAATCAGATCATGCAAGGTGTCATCGAGGAGAAATCCAGCCGCATTGTGGAAATTCTAGTATCCTCATTGAAGCCTTTTCAATTGATGATGGGTAAAATTCTAGGGATTGCCGCTGTCGGACTTACCCAATTGATAATCTGGATTGTACTGATTGGCACCTTAACTACAGTGGTGACAGGATTCCTAGGAATGCAAATGCCGCAGCAACAAGCGATGGAAATGGCTAGTTCAGACTTAGGTCAATCGATGCCTAATTCTGAATTGGGAGATATTCTCCAGATGCTTTCTGGAATTAATGTGACTGAGATAGTACTCTGTTTTATCTTTTATTTCCTTGGTGGGTATTTGATGTACGGGGCGCTTTTTGCCGGAATCGGATCAGCAGTCGATGCTCCTTCAGACGCGCAACAATTTATGCTTCCCGTGACAATCCCTTTGATAGTGGCATACATGGGCCTCTTTGTATTTGTGCTGAATGACCCAAATAGCACCACTTCTTTTTGGCTTTCCATTATCCCACTCACTTCACCGATAGCCATGATGGGAAGAGTGAGTTATGGCGTGCCGGGAATTGAGCTTGCCTT
>CAWUWQ010000174.1:0-5279 GCA_963926065.1 uncultured Algoriphagus sp. | reverse complement strand
CCAGTTTTCACAATTGTCTCCTCCGGCTGCTCGAACTGTGCAATATCCAAGGGCTCCAAAGAAAAGAGCGATTCTACCCACGCTTGATTGATTGCTTTAAAGGCAGAGTTATAAGCTGGTGAGTAGGGTAATATTTCAACTTGATCCACGAGTTCTACTTATTGAGGTTTCAGATTGTTAAATGTAAAGAGAATCGATTAGCTTAGAAAAACAAACCAATCACCATACCATGAAATTACGCCATCTTTTTGCCCTGATCGCAGTTCTCTTCACCACTCCTTTTTTTGCCAATGCACAATCATCGCCCGATGCTCGGATCAAAGAACTAGGAATCACCTTGCCAGAAGTCGGGCAGCCAATGGGAACTTATGTCAAATGGCGGCAAGTGGGGAATACGCTTTATCTGGCTGGAAATGGGCCAGATGTTTTCGGGAAAGTTGGAGATGATTTGACCATTGAGCAGGGCTATCAAGCAGCTCGAGAGACAGGAATAGAAATTATAGCCGTGTTGAAAGCTGCTACTGGAGGTGATCTAAGTCGAATTAAGCAATTCGTCAAAGTGCTTGGAATGGTCAATTCTGCACCGGACTTCACGGATCACCCAAAAGTGATAAACGGATTCTCTGATCTGATGGTGGAAGTATTTGGAGAATCCGGAAAGCATGCCCGATCTGCAGTGGGAGTAGCTGCTTTACCAAATAACATAGCGGTGGAGATCGAGGTGATCGTTGAGTTGAAGGATTAACCTGTTAAAAATCAAGACTGGCCTGCTTTGCCTGCCGCGGCCTTCCCTCTAGCTCCAGCAACTTTTCTTTTCGATCCAGTCCTCCAGCATAGCCGGTGAGTTGTCCATTTGTTCCGATGATTCGATGGCAGGGAATGATCACCAAGATTGGGTTTGCTCCGATGGCGGCACCAACCGCCCTGATGGCCGCTGGATTTCCTAATGCCTGTGAAAGTTTCAAATAGGAAGTCGTCTGACCAAATGGGATTTTGTTCACCGCCTCCCAAACCTGATACTGAAAAGGTGTACCGGAAAGCACCACCGGCAAATTGAAGGTTTTGCGCGTACCCGAAAAATAGTCATCCAATTGCTTTTTCGCCTCCGACAAAAGGCTATTGAGTGGTTCTTTAGAAACTTCCTCAGTCGTAAATCGAAGTTCTGAGATAGAATCGTCTTGAGTAGAAAGAAAAATATTCCCTAAGGGAGAAGAGATAATGGGCATATTATTTTTTTAAAAGATAAATTTTAGAAAACAGACTTCATGAAATAGAACTTCGTTGAAATACGCTCCAGGAAATAAAATGCGAACCTATTATTTCACCGACCGAAGAGAGGTGTATTTCCATTTTATTTCTAATTTAATTTCAACTCATCGCCAACCGATACCTCCAGACTTCCCGTACTTGCTCGATTTCGACTTCAAAAGGTGGATAGATTGGATTTGCAGAACAAAGGAGTAGTTTTTGTTCGGTTGTAATTCGGTTGTAAGCGATTTTAAATGTGATCCCATCCTGTTCGGTGACGATGACATATCGCTCTCCATCTTTGACGCCCAGCCAGTCGTCTATGTATTCACAGACAATCCAAGCCCCATCCGGTATCGGTAGCATGGAATCTCCATCTACCTGAAAAACCCGATGCTTCTTATCCATCGGAAGAAAAGGCAGGGCAAAACGAGGCAATTCTGAAATAAATTCCGGATCCGAAAAGCCTGCCAAATAACTCGCTTTTACCTTCTGGGAGACTACCTCGATCAACTCTCTACCTTGATCATCTACCGTGGTGGCAAGGATTCGCAGCTTTCGTCCACGAAGAAATTGATCCGTCTCCAAAAGTTCGCGGAGCTTATACTCAGAATACGAAGTTAAGTCTTCCCTAAGCAAGATATCTACCGATACACAGAGGTAATCAGAAATTTTCACCAGTGTTTCCAAAGGAGGATTCACATTCAATTCGTATCCTGCAAGCTTAGATCGAGAAATCCCAATGGCTGAGGCAAGGGTTTCTTGGGTAAGTCCTTTCTGCTTTCGTAGGAGTTTGATATTTGTGTTTAGACTCATTTTTTTACTGTTTAGAATAAATTCAGAATTAGCACCACTTCAAAGCTGACGTCATTACGAGGATTGAAACGAAATCAGATTGCTGACGAACAAACCCTCCAATCCGAAGCAATCTCCTACTTTATTGTACAGATTGCTTCGGACAGGAAGCTTTTTCAATTGAATCCGAATTAAGAGAACTGTCCTCGCAATGACGCTTTCTGCCAACCTCCGTCAATCGCTAAATCCCTTTCCTCAAATATAAAATTTTTGATTAAATTATAAACAGTAAAATGTCAATTTAATTAACAATAAGCAATGGAAGTGAAGCGGAATATTGTGCACATGGATTTGGACTCCTACTTTGTGTCGGTAGAGCGGCTGTTTGACAGCCGATTGAATGGAAAACCCATCCTTATCGGAGGTTCGGGTGATCGGGGTGTGGTGGCTTCCTGCAGTTACGAAGCCCGGAAGTTTGGTGTGCATTCAGCCATGCCTATGCGGACAGCGAGGCAACTTTGCCCCGAGGCACTGATCATCCGAGGTGACTTCGAAAAGTACAGCCAAAAATCCCACGAAGTCACCGAGATCATCCGAGAGGAAGTGCCGCTTTTCGAGAAATCCTCCATCGATGAGTTTTACATTGACATGACGGGAATGGATCGATTCTTTGGCTGCTTCAAACTTTCGCAGCAAATCCGGCAACGCATCATCAAAGAAACCGGATTGCCGATTTCCCTCGGACTATCAGGAAATAAAACCGTCTCCAAAGTCGCCACTGGTGAGGCCAAGCCTAATAATGCTAAGCAGATTCTACTAGGCGAAGAGAAACCTTTCCTCGCTCCCCTATCCGTGCGCAAGATCCCGATGATCGGCGAAAAGACTTCCCAGACACTTTATAATATGGGCGTGAAAAAAGTATTCACACTCCAGCAAATGCCGGCCGAACTCCTGCAGGCCACCTTCGGGAAAAATGGTACGATGATCTGGGAAAAAGCAAACGGAATCGACACCTCACCTGTCACTCCCTACTCGGAAGCAAAGTCCATATCGATAGAAAACACCTTTGATCAGGACACCATTGACGTACGTATGCTAGAGGCAACGCTCGTAGCAATGACAGAGCAGCTCACCGGCAAGCTGCGCCAAAATGGCCAACTCTCAGCCTGTGTGAGTGTGAAGATCCGCTACTCGGATTTCGATACGCATACGACACAGCATCGCATCCCCTACTCTTCGGCTGATCATACGCTGATTCCGCTGGTCAAGGAGCTCTTTCGCAAGCTCTACAACCGCCGGATGCTGATTCGGCTGATCGGCGTGCGCTTCAGCTCACTAGTCTATGGCAACTATCAGATCAGCCTCTTCGAAGACACGCAGGAGCAGATCAACCTCTATCAGGCCCTGGACAAAATCAATGGGAAGTTTGGTGAAAAAAGCGTCTGCCGAGCGGTCGGTATGGGTGTGGGAAGGCGAAGATTCAATCCTTTTAATGGGATGGCGGTGTAAAAGAATTTAAAATTAAGAGTTGGAAAAGACATTCAAAAAATACCACATCATCAAAAGCAATCCCGCATTGATTATATAATGGAAAAAGATCCGGAATCGAAAGGGACGAAGGGTTTCTCCAAATGAAACGGACTGATATACTTTCCAGGTCAGGAAGCTGAGATTTCCCAAAATCAACAGCGTCAAGACCAATTGGTAAATCACCGATTCTCCAAACCATCTCCAATAAATCGAATATCCAACATAAATTAAAACGTTGACCCAACTGATTTTATCTAGCGCTTTTTTTAAGGACATGCTTGATTTTGATTCTCGCATAGTTTGATTCTTCACTCAATTAATTCAAAGGACCTTATCTAAATTAAAACCAGAAAGAGTACTCCAAATACGATGGAGCGATAAGAAACTTTCTTTTTACGCTTTCGCATTTCAATGATTTCATAAACTGAAAGCATTAACACCAAAATAAACAACCCAAGTTTAATTACATCCCAACTCATAGAACAATGTAATTTTTAAACAAATAAATAAAGCTTCCAAAACCTACTGCAGCTGAATACGAGCAGTAATCATAGTTTAAAATATGTTTATTCTCGATCTTAACCGAAAATAAGCATGTAATTTTTCGATCGTAATCGAAAAATTACACAAAACTGAACTCAAATGAACTCTTCCTTTCTTTTTACCTCTCCCCGCCTGGGATTCCGGCTTTGGCAAGACTCAGATCTACCGAGTTTTTCAGCGATGAATGCCGATGAGGAAACCATGCGCTATTTCGAGAAACCACTTTCTGAAGAAGAATCCAAGGCAATGATGGAGCGAATGAATAACCTGTATGAAGACAGAGGCTATTGCTATTTCGCAGTCGAGTCCCTAGAAAACGGGGAGCTTATTGGAATGATTGGCCTCGGATGGAAAACCTTTGAAGCCGATTTTACACCCTGCGTAGACATTGGCTGGCGATTGGATAAGCGATTTTGGAACCAAGGATTTGCCAGTGAGGGAGCCATACGAGTCTTGGCCTATGCTCAAGAAAAAGGGGTTAAAGAAGTCTATTCTTATGCGTCAAGTAGCAATAAGGCCTCGATCCAGGTGATGGAAAAGGCGAGGCTAGTCCACTTGAAGGACTTTGTTCATGTAGATTTAAAAAATACCCCAAGGCTAAATCCTTGTAGTTTGTATTCGATCAGTTTTTACTGAATTTCTTGAATCAAATTTTTATCTTCCTGATCTAAACTCACCTTATCAATCCTTGAAATTTATGAAATTCATTTTTTCACTCCTTCTTTTCTCTTGCCTCATTAGTTTTTCCTTTGCCCAGCAAAATCCTTCCACCCGCGAGATGGATCGAATCAACTGGATGGAATTCGCAGATTTTGTACCTGATAAGATCAATACAGTTTTGCTTCCAACGGGAACTTTAGAGCCACATGGCGTAGTAAATAACGGTGCCGACAATACTGCTCCTACCGCCATGGCAAAGGCGATCGCCACCGAACTTAATGCACTAATCGCCCCTACCTTGAATTATGGAATCACCGGATCAATGGCTGCTTACCCAGGAGCTTTTCAGATTACAGAGGAGGCTTATGCTCCATTTATTAGAGATATTTTGAAGGGCCTTGCCAAAAATGGCTTCAAAAATATCATCATTCTAAATGGTCATGGAGGCGGACAAACTGCCGTCCTGCAAAAAGTAGCGGGGGAAGTCGCCAATGAGCTTGGCA
>CAWUWQ010000173.1:0-5471 GCA_963926065.1 uncultured Algoriphagus sp. | reverse complement strand
GATTTGAGCACCCTCAGGCTCAGCAAACCATGCGGCATTCCTATCCCGCTGTACAAGGGTAAGGTCTTCGTGAAAAACACTTGTTGTCAACTCAGGGAAATTACTTAACGCCAATTCCAATGCCAGCACCTTTTCCTTGGAAGTGCATATCAAAAGTATCTTTGCAGAATCTAATTCCTCAATTTTCGCTACAAGCCATTCCACTCGCGGATCTTCATCAAACCAAAATTTCTGCTCTGGTTTTGTTTCTGAAGCATGTTCCATATCAGAGGAAAACTCATTTCTTAGACGTTCAATCCATAGGCTATGATCTTCCCGCTCCTGAATAGGAATCAGCTGGGCTATACGCTTAGGGAATCCGCTCATGGCCAATCGGGTATTTCGAAATAAAACTCTACCCGGACCATGCTGATCAAGCAAATCTTCAATTAGGTTGTGCTTTGTCAGTGCATCTTTATTGGCTAGTAAGGCTATTCTTTCTTTGGGGAAAATAGCTTCTAACAGGCTTGTTTCTTTTGCTTTTAACTCTTTGCCTGTGGATAGTTTTTCGACGATAGCCGCAATGTCTTTAGTACCTTCTGATTCGTAGATGAAATCATCGTAATTGTTGTAGCGGTTGGGATCAAGTAATCGAAGTCGTGCAAAATGACTTTCTACCCCTAATTGCTCCGGTGTAGCCGTAAGGAGAAGCAAGCCTTTTGCTACCTGACTCACCAATTCTACAATACTATACTCCGGACTTACCTCGTCCACAGACCATTCGAGGTGATGCGCTTCGTCTACCACCAACATGTCCCAGCTAGCGGAAATGGCTTGTCGAGTTCGCTTTTGTGAACCTGCCAGAAACTCAATGCTACAAATGACTAGTTGATCATCGAGGAAAGGATTTCCTTTGGGCGCACCTTTCTCAAGAGACCTACAACGTTCCTCATCGAAAATATTAAACCATAGGTTGAATTTTCGCAAGACCTCCACAAACCATTGGTGGATCAAGGATTCGGGAACAAGAATAAGCACCCTTGATATTCGCCCAGTCACCAACAAGCGATGTAGAATCAAGCAGGCCTCAATGGTTTTTCCCAATCCAACCTGGTCGGATAACAACACACGGGGAGCAAACCGCGAGCTCACCTCATGAGCGATATACAATTGATGGGGAATCAAATCTATTTTTCCCCCAACAAATCCATGTACCGGAGATATTCTTCTTTGATAATTATGATTAAGCGTTTCCCTGCGCAGTGCAAACTTTTCAGGCGAATCAACATCCCCAGCAAATAGTCGATCATCCACCGTATGCGAAGTAGATACCTCACCAAGCTCGCCCTCACCCAACTCTCTGTCATCACCATAATACACATACAGCCCATCTTCGAGTTTAACTTCTTCTATCAAAATGGATTGTCCTTGCTGATCTACGATGGTATGTCCTGGTTTAAAAATAGTTCGGAGCAAAGGAGCACTTTCAATTGAATATAGTCTCACTTCTTCTGATATCGGAAAGGATATCCGCACCTTTCCTTTGCTGACTTCGGTCACTATGCCTACTCCGAGCTCAGGTTCTCCGGAACTGGTATATCGTTGGTTAAGAAAAAATTCTCCCATGTATTATGGTCCTTGTTTAGATGATTAAACTAATTCCCAACCAATACTCTGTTTCTTTTGGAGTAAAAGAGTTGATCGTTTGTTGATCGACCCTATCCAAATGAGATGGACTTAATTAATTGCTGGTAAGGGCCTTGTATATGAAAAACAGCAGATCCGTGTCTATCATTTTTTAGTTCGAAACAAAGATAGCAGAAATGAGCCAAGCTTTTGGTTTGGCTTACCTGTCTCGTTGTAGTCAAATCGCTGTTGTGTCTCCTCCACCAGATGATCCTTTTAAAACTCAAGGAGAATAATTGAAGAATTTCTCGAACTTAGGTTCTTAGACCAAGCTAATTCGAAAAAATGCTATTCATACCTGATGCAGAAATCTCTGAACATCTCGAATACAAAAAACTGATTGAAGCGCTTCGTGAAATTTTTCAGTCTGAGTATACCCTACCGGTAAGGCACCATCATTTTTACAAAACGGCAGCGGGAGATGAAAATACCTTGATTTTGATGCCTGTTTGGAACAGCGAATTCATGGGTTTGAAGCAGGTGACTGTAGCTCCGACAAATGCCAAGGATCATATGCCTTCGATTTTTGCGCAATATATTCTAAGCGATTCCAAAACGGGTAAACCCTTGGCTTTCATGAATGCCTCTGAGCTAACTGCCCGAAGAACGGCCTGCACTTCCGCATTGGCCGCCTCTTATCTGTGCCGGGAAGATGCAGCAAATCTATTGATCGTAGGCGGAGGAGCAGTAGCAAAACATTTAGCACAGGCTCATTTGGCGGCGCGAAACTTTAAAAAGGTCAGTATTTGGATGCGAAATCCAGCTAAAATGGAAGCCTTTGTAGCGAATTTGAAGGCTCAGGGAATCCCAGCAGTCGCCGTCACTGATCTAGAAGAATCCGCTCGTCAGGCAGACCTTATCGCTTGTGCCACACTTTCTAAAACTCCAATTATAAAAGGGGATTGGCTGAAACCTGGAATGCACTTAGATCTGATAGGTTCCCATAAACCAAGTACGCGTGAAACCGATGACGAGGCTATTCGCAAGAGTTCGATTTTTGTGGATTCCCGCGCCGGTGCACTTTATGAAACCGGCGAACTGGCACTACCTATCGCTGCCGGGATCATAACAGAAAAAGAGGTCAAGGCTGATATCGTTGAATTGATCAAAGGCATTCACCCTGGAAGAACCTCGAGCGAAGAGTTGACCCTTTTCAAATCTGCCGGCTTGGCGATTGAAGACCTTGCAGCGGCACTACTGGTGTATAAAAGTTATCAGTCTGACAAAACTTAGTCAGATCGGCTTGGAATTGGGTGGTTTGTGAGGCCACAAACTAGAGCTGTTATTATTCTCTACAGCAACAAAAATTAAAATATATAAAAAGTCAAAAGAACTGAACATGAAGAAAGATATTTTTGCGAGATTAAGTAGAGGGGAATCTGTCCCTTTTACGGACCCTGAATATTGGAAAATTCATAAAGCTGTAGAACAAACCAAAAAATTATCGGTCAAATTAAATAATACCTATGATCCTGATGAAATCAGAGGATTATTAAGTGAAATTATTGGTAATCCCATTGATGAAAGCACCACAGTTTTCACCCCATTTTATACGAATTATGGGAGGAATATAAGGCTAGGGAAAAATGTTTTCATTAACCATGCTTGTTCATTTTTAGACTTAGGCGGGATTACAATTGAAGACAATGTAATGATTGCACCCCGGGTTAACTTATCCTCTGAAAGCCATCCCATTTCAATCGAAAGTAGAAAAATCCTAACAGCAGGGCATATTCATATAAAGCAAAATGCTTGGATTGGGGTAAATGCAACAATTCTCCCAGGTGTTACAATTGGCGAAAATTCCGTGGTTGCAGCAGGCTCAGTAGTTTCAAAAGATGTCCCGGATAATTGCGTTGTTGGAGGTATTCCCGCAAAAATAATTAAGACAATTACTTAAAAAGTGAGATCAATTTTAGCTGCTATCTCCTTCGTGTTTTATGGGAAAGATTTATATCGATTTTGGAGAGGGAAATACAGAAGTGAGGCTAAAAGTTATTTGTTTAAATTGGGTAGCTAAGCGCTAGTTTAGTAAGATTAAAAATGGGTTAGTGCATGCGCACTGACTAGCATAATAAATAGAAAGGTGACTTTTGTGACAAACAAAGACTTTCAAAAAGCTGAAATTTGCAAGTTGATTTAAGAAAATGACAGGGACAGAAAACATCAAACTTGGACTTAAAGAAAATTGGAAACAGTTTACCCTTTTGGTAATTGTGAATGCCTTTGTAGGTGGTATGATAGGTATGGAACGGACTATTTTCCCACAGTTTGCCGAGTTAGAATTTGGGGTTTCATCTAAGACCGCCATACTTTCATTTATTACCGCATTTGGACTGACAAAGGCTTTAGCCAACTATTACACCGGAAGACTTTCTAACAAATTTGGCCGTAAGAATTTGTTGTTGTTCGGTTGGTTAATAGCTATACCAATTCCATTTATACTGATTTATGCCCCGAGCTGGAGTTGGGTGATTTTTGCCAATGTGCTTTTAGGATTTAGCCAAGGTTTAACTTGGAGTAGCACCGTAGTTATGAAAATTGACTTGGTCGGCGAAAAAGACCGAGGTTTTGCAATGGGCTTGAACGAGTTTTCAGGTTACTTTTCAGTTGGAGTTGTCGCATTTCTAACAGGTTTTATAGCCAACAAATACGGCATCACTCCCTATCCGTTTTACATTGGAATATTCATTTCCATTGTTGGTTTTATTTTGACCGCATTATGGGTAAAGGACACACGGGTTTTTGTTCATAAAGAAAGTATAAACAACAACACTGCTCAGTTGGACAATATATTTTTAGAGACAACTTTCAAAAACAAAACACTAAGCTCCGTCACACAAGCTGGACTTATCAACAATCTCAATGATGGAATGATGTGGGGTCTGCTCCCTATAGTTCTTCTATCACTTAACTACAACAACGAAAATATTGGGATAATCACAGCTATTTATCCCGCAGTTTGGGGAATTGGGCAACTTTTTACAGGCAAAATGTCAGACATTTACCCTAAAAAAACAATGCTTTTTTGGGGTATGCTTTTGCAAGGCGTCGCAATTTTATTTATTCCATTTAGTAGTAGTTTTTTGGCATTAGCTTCCATATCAGCAATCCTAGGATTAGGAACCGCCTTGGTTTACCCTACATTTCTATCCACTATTGCTCAGGCAACAAGTCCAAAGCAACGGGCAGAAAGTATTGGTACGTTCAGACTTTGGAGAGATTTAGGCTATGCTTTTGGTGCAGTAATATCAGGCGTGACAGCTGACTTATTCGGTATTGAATATGCGATTTTACTTATTGGTGGATTAACAATTACTTCTTCCTTTATCATTAAATTCCGAATGCCTGAACAACTAAAAATAGCCAAAGAATGCATTGAAGTAGATGAAGTAAAACTGGCGCTTCAAGCAAACAAAAAAATCCAAATCATCGACGTAAGAAGCAAAGAAGAATACGATCAAGCACATATTCCGAATGCGCTAAACATTTCTCTTCAAGAATTACAAGCCAGCATTTCGGGACTTGATAAAGAGTTTCAATTTGTAACCACTTGTGGAAAAGGCGGTGGACGTTCAAAAGACGGAGCAAAACTTTTAAAAGAGTTTGGACTTAATGCCATTTGGCTTTGTGGTGGTTCAAATAAATGGTTAAGTGTAAACGGATGATATGAACATCAGATCCGGACAAAGTAAATGTGGTAATTGCTTCCTAGGGATTGGTCAAGGATTATATTTCAGATTTTTTGGAAACTAATGACAATCAAATTCGATCGGAGCGTAGATGATATTCCCTATATTAATGCA
>CAWUWQ010000172.1:0-2566 GCA_963926065.1 uncultured Algoriphagus sp. | reverse complement strand
CCCTACAATCAACAAGGATTTCAGGATAGATTATGGGTTGCAGTTTCACAAGATTGCGGAAACACGTTTGATTTAGCTAATGCTACTTATTCAAAAAGTGGACAAAACCTAGAAACATCTCTACCCACTTTGGATGAGTTTATACCAACCGAAAATAGCCAATTTAGGACTGAAGTGGTTAACCTAGCATCATTTGCAGATCTAGGTTCTGTCCGAATCGCACTAATTAATGAAAACAGTTTTGGGAACAACATTTACATCAAAAATATTCGAATCCTTCCTACAGAGGAATTCAAGTATAGCTTGAAAATCCTCGATCTCGTGAAACCATCCCCAATATCTGATGGAACTCATGAGAGTGAAATAGTAAGGATTGAAAATACAGGCAACTTACCTGTTTCAAAATTCTTGTTTTCCAAAAGTACCAATAGCGCTACTGCTCAAACTTTTATCGCAAGCGGAGAAGCAGTGCCAGGTGGAGAATCATTCAATCTAACAGGTCAAAATACCACTACAGAAGGATTTAATAAATTAGAGTTCAGAGTATTCGAACCAAATTTTGATCAGAACCCTGGTAATTCTGATAGCTTTACAGCCTATGCACTAGAAAATAGGATCACTACTACTGTACCTTGGAGACAAAATTTCAACAACTCATCAAACATTGACCCATGGGTGACCATCAATCCCCAGACTAACTCTGAGGCTTGGAGAATCACTTCAGCATCCTCAGGTAACGGGCCGAACAACATCGCTACTGTGCAAACCTCTGCATCAGGTGAATCATATTGGCTTGGGACCCCTATTTTCGATCTAACAGTAAGTTCCCAGGCAAGTTTATTCTTTGATTATGCGATTGGCGCAGTTTCACCTTCCACGAAATTAAAAGTGCTCGCAAGTCTTAATGCAGGAGAAACTTATCAAGAAGTCTGGTCTGCGACTGGAGCTGCACTTTCTTCAGTTTCAGTAGGTGACGCTAATCCAACTAATTCAAATGACTTCGTTCGGAAATATATTAACCTAACTGATTTTTCGGGTTCTGGAAAAAATGAAGTTCGCTTAGCTTTTGTACTAGAAGGTGGTGCTGTTGGAGATTCTCCTTTATACTTAGACAATATAGAGCTCTTCCTCAGCGCAAACCCTAATCCGGTAATCCCTGCAGAAGGAATGACTATCCTCTACCCTAATCCTGCCATCGATATTTTCAATCTCGCTTTTAATCTTCCAAGAATAGAAAATGTTACCATTCAAGTTATTTCAAGTGCAGGTACTTTGGTTCAAGAAATAGAATATCCCAATACTTTAAACCAGACCTATTCCTTCAGTACTAGGCTTTTTTCTAAAGGAGTCTTTATAGTCAAAATAACAAGTAACTCCGTTCGAGAAACTCGAAGATTAATTATTAATTAATATAAAATAAGCCGTAGAAATCCACTTCGGCTTATTTTTTGAGTTTCTAATTAATCAGGTTTTGGAACGTTCTACGTTGGTAGGATTCAAATTCCACCTTATCTTTACCTTATTATAGTATACTAGTTCATTCCCGCAGGCTTTGAAAAAAATATTCATAACTATCCTAATTCTATCAGGATTATCGCTTTTCCTGGGTTATTTCTTTTTGAAAATCTACCTTCCCATGTACACCAATCATGCGGAAACAGTATCAGTTCCAGATTTATCCGGTTATACTTTTGAAGAAGGCATCAAGATTTTAGAGAGTTCAGATTTACAATATCAAGTTTCGGTGGACTCCAGTTTTAGCTCTGAGAAAAGTCCGCTAGCTATTTTAAAGCAAATTCCAGAGGCATCTAGTCAAGTGAAAAGTGGAAGGAGAATCTATTTGACACTTAATGCTAGAAATGCGCCGATGCTGAAGATGCCAAATCTGATCAATAATCCCCTCAAAAATGCACAGGAAATTCTTTCAAATATGGGTTTAGAGCGTGGTGAAATCATCTACATTCCAGATATTGGGATCAACGTAGTATTGGGTCAGCGCTACCAAGGCGTCGAGATTAAAGAAGGTGCAGAAATTCCTAAAGGTTCACGAATCGATCTTTATGTAGGTGATGGTCTTGGCAATCAGATTTTAACCGTTCCAAGTTTGATCGGTATGGATGAGATTGATGCTGAGTTTTTAATCTTGGGTTCAAGTCTTCGAATTGGTGAAAAGTATATCCAGGCGAATGACTCAATCGCTCCGGGCAAAGTTTTCAGACAATCTCCCGAATCCGGAATGCAGGTAAAAACCGGAGAGCCGATTGAAATCTGGATATCGAAGTCTAACTTCTAAAGAATGAAAAACCGATTCCATACTGTTCGAATTCTAGGGACAATCTTTTCCCTACTCACCTCATTCGAGGGATTCGCACAATTCGTGGAATTAATCCCTATTCCTAATCAGACAATCAAGGAGGCTAAGCCATCTCCAACTGAACGGATAAATTCTAACAATACAATACCATTTTGGGATGATTTCTCTGGCGGCTTAGATACCTTAAAATGGGATTTTTCAGGAACATCTTACACTGAGACTATTGGAATCAATGCCCCAAGTATTGGTATG